>JBCCKZ010000183.1:0-9021 GCA_039027135.1 Planctomycetota bacterium | reverse complement strand
TGCGGAAGCGGGGCATTGCCGACGTCGCGTCCACCGCCCATGTGCCATTTTCCAAAGTGAGCCGTCCTGTATCCCGCTTTCTTAAGCAACTTTGCCAGGGTCGGAGCATTTGGATCCAACCAGTCGGGCATTTTGCTCTGACGGTTCGAAGCTCTTGAAGCAAAAAACGAGTGGATGCGATAACGCTGCTGATACTGCCCGGTTGTCAGGGCAACTCGTGAGGCGGAGCAAATGGGCGAATTGACGTAGAAGTTCGTTAACTTGATGCCTTCAAGTGCCAAGCGATCAATATTCGGCGTCTTCATCGCTGGATTACCGAAACAACTAGGGTCGGCGTAGCCCATGTCATCGATGAAAATGACAACCACGTTGGGTTGGTCTGCAGTACCCGCGACGGACAAAGAGGCCTCAGCAAGCAACGCAATCAAGACGAGGCTTGCTACGCGACAAGAAGCTAGGTTCATTTCATCCTCCTCGAGGAAAGACGCTGTCAAGACATGCAAAAGCAAAAGATGAGACGATTTCGTGAGCCGTGGGCCGGATGCGGCGCAGCCGCGAAGGCACCGGGCAGATCGCTGCGCGAAGATTAGGATTGAGATTGGGGATAGGGGATAAGGATTGGGGAATTCGTTTCTGTCCGGTTTCCCAACCAACCATTGAATGGTTCGCTTCGCTCATATCCAGTTCACGGTTCACAATAACAAACCAATTACTTTCCACTAGATTTCTTTGCATTGAACGCTGCCTTCGTTTTCTGAAAATCAGCTCGGCTGGGTTTTGGGTAAACCTTTTCATCTTCGGCCCACTCCAACCACTGATCCGCCATGCGTTTGGCAATCGAAGATTCTGTCTTTGACCGATCACTAAGTTCGGTTCGATCATTGGCGAGATTGTAGAGCTCCCACTTCTCAGCCTTCGGCCCGCCGACCGCTGCCACATCTCGACCGACCAACTTCCAGTCGCCATCGACCACAAATGCATTGTTTTCGTGTTCGGAAAACATCGGCACGGATCGTTCGACCAATTCACCGTCAAATGCCGGCGTCAGGGACACACCTCTCGGCGAATGAATGGAGTTGCTGTTCGCCGTTGCTGGATAGTCAGCCTCGGCGACCTCCAACAGAGTGGGCACAACATCGATAACCTGTGCGGGTGAATCGTACCAACCTTCGGAAGGCTTGATTCTTGATGGCCAATGCATGAAGAAGGGCGTTGCTGCGCCGCCTTCGTGCGTAAAGTGTTTGTATAGCCGGAATGGCGTGCTTGAAACGTGAGCCCATGCGGATCCGTAATTGTTAGCGCTCTGCTGGTTACGTTTTTTGGCAGGACGGATCGCACCGCGACCGAGCGTTGGTCCTTCGGCACATGCCCCATTGTCCGATAGGAAAAGGACGAGAGTATTATCGGCTTTGCCAGCACTTTCCAAAGACTGCATGAGCTTGCCAATATTCTGGTCAACCCGATCAATCATCGCGGCATAAACGGCCATGCGAAGGTCCATCTCTCTACGCTTATCATCATCAAGCGACTCCCACTCCGGGACATCCTCAGGACGCGGCGACAGACTCCACTGGGATTCGATCAGGCCAAGTTGTTTCTGTTTTTCGTATCGCCGCCCTCTTATGGCATCCCAACCCTCTGAGTACTTTCCACGATACTTCGTGATTTCTTCTTCATGTGCTTGGTGCGGCCAGTGAGGTGCTGTGTAGGCCAAATAGAGAAAGAAGGGACGATTCTTGTTCTTACCCTCGTCTTCAATGAACTCAATCGCATGGTCGGTAAAAGCATCTGTTGTATAGAAGGGACGATCCGTCGTGCTGACAGGGTCAACCACATACTCGTTGTTGAGCGTCATGTGCCTTGGCTCGGACGGATGAAAGAAGCGTGTCGCCCCAGAAAGACAGCCAAAAAAGCGTTCAAACCCTCGTTGTAACGGCCATTGATCCTGCTCGCGCATCCCTAGATGCCACTTGCCGCAAATGAAGGTCGCATAACCTGCGGGCTTCAACATTTCTGCGATCGTGACACACCGTCGATTGAGGAATCCGCGATAAGATGGAAAACCTTCGCCTGCATCATGCCCGGTCTCCTTCGGCTTCGGTGGATTGGTCATATGCCCAATCCCAGTGAGATGCGGATGCAACCCCGTCATGAGACTCGCTCTTGTTGGGCAACATCTCGATGCGTTGTAAAACTGCGAGAACCGAACGCCGCCCGCGGCGAGGTGATCGATGTTGGGAGTCTCAATTTCGCCTCCGTAACAACCGAGATCCGAGAACCCCATATCGTCCACCATAATGAGCACGATGTTGGGCCGTTCTGCCGATGCGAGGCACGGCAAGGCCATCGAAAGCAGGCAAAAGGCGGTAGTCATCTTCAGCATGAAAACACTCTTTTCGTTATTCAAAGTTTGCTAGCCTTGATAGCACAGATTGTCTCAAAGACTCGCGCAAACAAGCTGTTTTCTATCTGGCGAAATCCTGAGCCTCGTCGAGACCAGGAGTTCCATAGGCTTTGGGTTTTGCGCGGACAAAGACTTCGCCGTTGTCGAGCATCCGGACGTCTAAAGGAACGATCGTCACACCCTGCTCGTTAATCGTTTGAGCATTCTCGCCAAGATCTCGTTGGACGATTCCTTTCTTTCCAACCGGTGGCACATTGCCATTGAAAAACGCAGTGCACCACCATTTTCCATTTTTATCTTTGAAGGGAGTTCCATGACCAAGGAACCGACCTGCAAACTTTCGCGGGCCGTACGGTCCAGTGATCTTATCGGCCACGCTGTAGTACAGGTTGTATGAACCACGTCGCCCTTTATCGGTCGACCAAGCGGTTCCCAAGTGAACGTACTTACCACCAACCTTGATCATGGTGGCGCCTTCGTGCCCGATCCGGTTGATCGGCTTACCATCAGGCCCCGGCCGGGAGCCCGAAGGATCGATCCGAACGGGCTTGCCTGTATAGCTCTTCAAGTCGTCGTCCAAGGGCGCAACCAAGGTATTACCCCAAAGCAAATAGCGTGTCCCGTCATCATCGGTGAACAATGATGGGTCATGTCTTCCCCCCATGTTGCCTTCCATCGGATGGGTCCAAGGTCCCTTCAGATCCATTCCGTCGGTTAGCGCTAGGCTTGAAACAGTTTTTGGACAATGCACCAAAGCCCATCTACCTTTATCAGCTAGCCAATGGACTTCCGGTGCCCAGACTAAACGCCGGTTACCAAGTTTGCCGTTCTGAGCCTTCATCGTGTCGTCGATCGTAAAGATCGGTCCAAGCGACTCCCATTCGATCAAGTCTTTACTTCGCCAAAGTCGCACCTGTTCACCGACAATGCTCTGATCCCCCAAGCCGATGTTGTAGGGATTCTCGGCTTCACGCGGATCACCTTCGTTGGGCTGGGTCCCAGTGAGGTAGTAGTAGTCATCGGGACCCAGCGTGATATAGGGATCACGAATCCATCCGGCTTTGATGTAGAGCGCCCTATCGTGTGAATCGAGTCCCTTCCGAATCGCTTCAGGCTTCATGACAGGCCCCGGCGTTCGATCCGTCGGCACCTCGACGAAGACCTTCGCTGGAAACTGATCGGCCTTGGCTGCTTGCTTTGGCGTTTCGGTAAATAGCCGCTCATGTAGGTTGGCTAGGTCCGTGGCTGGTATCTTGATGACTTTTCGATCATAGGTCATCAAGCCATTGATCTCGCCCTCGACGTCAGTCGTTTGAGTGTAAACTCCCGCCGCAATTCCTTGACCGCGAAGCTCGTTGAGCAAATCGAGCGAAGTCAAATATCGTTCCTTGTACTCGGCCTCGTTCTTCGGCAAACCACCGTAACCCCAATTTCGTCGATTAGCGTCCCAAAGGTGACCTTGCACGGGATAACCGTGTCCGCCGAATTCGCCCATCACTTTGATGTAGTCATCGAATCGACCATCCGTGTTCAGCTCAAAGGGAAAACCAGGATGGGGATAGCGATGTTCGTCTACGATATCTCCCGCCGGCCAGAAGTTCCCACCACTGGCAACGTTGACAAGTCTTGATGGATCACGTTCAACCGTCCAATTGCCAACCGCCAAAGTCTTGTGCTGGCCCCACGCTTCGTTGAATGGGACCCAACAAACGATCGATGGATGGTTCTCGAGCGCATCGATCATCTCTTCCAGCTCGGCCATGAATTGTCGGTGATGCTTCGCCGGCCACTTTGCGTCCTCGGGGTTTGGCTTCAGACGAGTCCATGCCGGCCAACCATTCCCGCGACCAATCCCACCACTGACTTGATCTTGCCAAACCAACATTCCGAGTCGGTCACAATGGTAGTAATACCGTCGCGGCTCCACCTTGATATGTTTGCGAATCATGTTGAATCCGGCGGCCTTGAGCCATTCAATGTCGAATAGCATGGCCTCGTCCGATGGTGGCGTGAGCAAACCGTCAGGCCACCATCCCTGGTCAAGTGGCCCCCAATGGAAAATCACTTCGCCATTAAGCGTGAATCGCCAATGTCCATCCGCGTCCTTGGTTTTGCCAACCGTCCGGATTCCAGCGTAAGACGTCACTTTATCGAGAATCTGCCCATCAGCTCCAAGCAACTCGATTTCCAGGTCATAAAGTTGGGGACTCGATGGAGACCAGAGTTTAGGATCCGACAACTTCACGTTGAGCTCGCCAGGTCCTTCAAGCTGAGCCACCTGTTGCGAACCATCTTTGATGGTAAGGCGAACTTGGGTCGCTTGGTCGCTCGCCGCGACATTCAGGATGATGGGTCTTACCGAGATAGTCCCCTCTTCACTGGACGTGCTGATCTTGAGGTCTTCGATGTAGCTAGCAGGAACTTCTTCCATCCAGACGGATTGCCAGATTCCGGACACTTGCGTGTACCAGATTCCGCGAGCATTCAAGACCTGCTTGCCTCTTAGCTGGTACTCTTCAGTGGCGTCTTCGACGCGTACCACCAAATCATTCTGGCCATCTTTAATTGCATCGGTCGCGTCAAGCGAAAAGGGCGTGTTCCCACCAACGTGACCTCCAATTGGTTGTCCGTTGACGAACACTTCACATCGATAGTCAACAGCCTCAAAATTCAGCAACAATCGTTTGTCACTAGACTTCTTCGCATTGAATGTTCGGCGGTACCAAAGTGCTTCAGTCGAATCGAGCAAACGCTTCACTCCCCCCAGTTTGGACTCCAAACAAAATGGAACGAGGATCTCGCCGTCCCACTGCGTTGGTATTGTTTTGTCAGCAATCGCGGTGACCGCGTAATTCCACATCCCATTGAGTTTCGTCCAATTTTCCCGCGCGAGCGCCGGCCGCGGGTACTCAGTCCACGCATTGTCCACATCCACTTGCTCACCCCAGCTCGTAATCAGTTCCGATTCGAAAGGCCTCGTATCTCTTTTGGGCGTAGGCAATTCGGGAACTGAATCCTGGTCGACCACGTGCACGTCAATGAACTGGCCACCGCCGGTCTGTTTGCAATGAACGGCAATAAGGTTTTCGCCTACTTGTAGGGCTGAAGCTCTCTCCGAGTCGATCGGCACTACCTTGTACTTCGTCGTGAATCCCCTAAATGCTGCGACCGCCTTTCCGTTGACATAAACCTCCGCGTCCTCATCGTGGTAAATCAGGAGTGCTGGCTTACTGGGAACGCTGTTCAGACTTATCGTCTTGCGTAACCAAATACTGTTGGTCGCCCATGTCGTTCCAACACGAGCGTTGGGTGTACCGAGGGTCCCGAATCCGCCAAAACCATCTTTCCAACCCACATCATCGAAATTGGTCGAACGCCAGCTCTTGTCTGGACGCCTGAGCGTGTAACGCCACTGATCAACGACTTCTTGGCCAAATACGGACGTGGCAAAGAGTGCCATCAAGCCAAATGCTAAGAAGTTTTTCAATCGATTCATGTTGGTTCTTTGGTACGGCATTCTGACAATCAATTTACGAGGTACACGCCCTAAACTCCCTCTGGGAGGGTCGGACGTTTCGACGGCCACGGAGGGCTTAGCACTGCATTGCAAACACGTCGTGCGCCACCAGTCCACGCGGCGGCCACCCGAGGCGTCGCTTTGGCTCCCCCATGCGGCTCATTCTTTTGCATCGAATGGTCGGAATGAGTCATCATTCACCGCGTGGAAAACTTGAACACGGTTTGAGACTGATGCGTTTCACCAGGCTCGAGAATGGTGGAAGGAAAACTGGGTTGGTTTGGACTATCGGGGTAGTGCTGGGTCTCCAAGCAAAAGCCACCTCGATGAACATAGGGTTTGCCAGCCTTCCCAGTCAGTCGACCATCGAGAAAGTTCCCGCAGTAAAACTGCACACCCGGTTCAGTCGTGTGAATCTCCATCACTCGACCCGTCGTTGGTTCGTAAACGCTTGCAGCAAGAGTAAGCTCGTTTGGCTTGTCACCCTTGTCCAACACCCAGTTATGGTCATAACCAAGGCCGAACTCCAACTGTTCGTTGGCTTGCTCAATGTCTCGCCCGATTGGTTTCGCATTGGTGAAATCAAACGGTGTTCCCGCTACAGGTGGCAAATCACCAGTCGGAATCAACGTTGCATCCACAGGTGTGTACTGCTTTGCATTGAGCATCAACTCATGATCAAGAATCGTGCCCTCGCCCTCTCCCTTCAAATTGAAGTATGAGTGCTGGGTTACATTGACGGGAGTTGCCTTATCAGTTGTTGCGGAGTAATCAACCACCAATGAGTTATTCGACGTCAAAGTATAAGTCACTGCAAGACTCAGATTCCCAGGGTAACCCTCTTCTTTGTCTTTTGCGAGGTAAGTCAACTTGATGTACTCGCCCTCGACATAAGATTCGACGTCCCAAACGACCTTATCAAAACCAATCGCTCCACCGTGCAAATGGTTCTCGCCATTGTTTTTGAGCAATGAATAAGTCTCACCGTTCAAGGTGAATTCGCCCTTGGCAATCCGATTTCCATATCGGCCTACAACGGCGCCAAAGTAGGGTTTATCGACGGCGTTGATGTAATCTTCTAAACGCTTGTAACCCAACACGATGTCCGCCATTTCACCAGTGCGGTCGGGAACAATCAACGATGTAATGATCGCTCCATAGTTAGTCACCTTCACAACGGTTCCGGATTCGTTCTTGAGCGTGTAAAGCTTGATTGAATCAAAGTCTTGGACTTCGGCTGATGCCGTGACCGCCAGGATCATCGAGATGAGCAAGGGAATGAGTTTGTTCATATTGAATCGTTTGTGTTGGTAGTATTTGTTGTACTTGAGGGGACAAAGTGATCGAGTTTGGAATTTGCTCTCGCGTAAACGGGAGGGTCTGCGTGAGAGGGATGGGCCGCACGGGGGAGCGGAGCGATGCCTCGGGTCCGACGGTACTCACGCACAGTCACCCGAGGAGTCGTAAACTTCTCCTTCGGCTCAGGGTGTCTCCCAATCAGATGACTTGAAATTTGAAACGGCCTCTCTCCGTTGTCCCTCGGTAAGGAAATCACTCAGTGACAAGCACTGAGAAGTCTGCGAATGTCACGTAAATCGCGACCACTATTAGAATCAATACGATGCCAGCCGGTTTGGACAATCGCCAAGGCGTCATGTCCACCGCCCCAACGTCCTCCTGAACAAATTCCGTCTCTCGTGGGCTCACCTCGCCGATCACCAGCATCAACACCAACAGCCAGCTGAAGACGATCCCCAAAAAGTGAAACTCATGCATCGAGGCGACCACCGAATCGAACGGAGGGACGAAGTAGCCGATCGCGATCGCCAAGAAACCCGCCACCAATCCGATCTTCGCTGCGATCGGGGGAACCCTTTTGGTCAACATACCAATCAACACCACCGCAAAGATCGGGATGAAGTACATCCCGTTCATCTTCTGCAGGTAATCAAAGATCCCACGATCCTTGATCGCCGGATGATCCAATAGTGGAGCGATCGACATCGCCAAGATCGCGATGATCCAGCCAAAGATCTTCCCACTACGAACCACCTGGGCCTCGCTCGCCTCGCGGTTGAGGAAGCCCTTGTAAAGACCAACGCTAAAGAGCGTGCAAGAACTGTTCAGCGCCGAATTGAAGCTTGAGAGGATCGCGCCGATCATCGCGGCGGCGAAGAACCCCGTCAGCGGGGCAGGCAGTACCGCGTTGACCAGCATCCCGTAGGCCTTGTCCTTATCGATCTCTTGATCGGCAAACATCGAGTAGGCGATCATGCCCGGGATCACCAGGTAAAGCGGACCGAGCAGTTTGAAGGCTCCGGTCAGCAGCACGCCTTTCTGGCCCTCGGCCAGGCTGCTGGCTCCAAAGGTTCGCTGAATGATCTGCTGGTTGGTCGTCCAGTAAAAGAGATTCAGAAGGAAGATGCCTGAGAAGATCGTCCCGAAGGGGACCGAGGATTCGTCTCCACCGACCGAATTGAATCGTTCTCTTTGATCCTCCATCAACGACTGGGCGCCGGCGACAACACCCTGGTCACCACCAAGCTGGGCCAAGGCAAAGACGGCGATCATCAACCCGCCGATGAAGAGGCCGACTCCGTTGAGCGTGTCGGAGACCGCGACCGTGCGAAGGCCGCCAAAGAGCGCGTAGATCGATCCGATGATCCCCACCATCCAGATAATGATCCAAAGCGCCGTCGTGTAGCTCAGACCGGTGAACATGCTGGGCACGTCCAAGATCCCAATCATCCCCGTTGCACCGGTGTAAAGAATGATCGGTAGCAGGATCCCGACGTAGGCGAGCAAGAAGATCGCGTTGGTGATCAGCTGGGTGGGTTCATCGAAGCGGATTCGTAGGTACTCGGGGACTGTGGCAACGCCGCTCTTGAGGAACTTGGGAAGGAAGAACCAGGCCATGAAGACGAGTGCGACCACGCAGACGACTTCCCAGACCATGACGCACAGTCCATCAGCGAAGGCGGCGCCGTTGAGGCCGACCATTTGTTCGGTCGACAGGTTGGTGAGTAACAGCGAACCGGCGATCAGTGGAAACGTCAGCGAGCGGCCGGCTAGGAAGTAGCCGCTGCTGGAGTCGTGGTCA
>JBCCKZ010000182.1:0-9263 GCA_039027135.1 Planctomycetota bacterium | reverse complement strand
GCCAACTTCAGCACACCAGATTTTTGAAGAGTGGCGATCGCCTCTTTGTGTTTCTGGTCTATTCGAGTCGAGGCTTTCAATACTCTTTGGCGACTCTGAGCCATTGTCATTGCGACCATCGCTAAAACGAGAACCGGAAGTACTGAAAGGAATAGTCCGGTGAATAGCAGTGAAGCTTCTGCTTTCGGAAACGCAGAGAGATCTCCTGAGGCATGTCTCAACGTCGTTAGCGAAGCGTCGAAATAGCTTCGGTACAACGCCACGATGGGACCTGCTACCAAGGCGGCAAAGACGGCGGTAGCAAGTACTGCAAAGCCGCGAACAGCGAAAGAGCCCAGTGCTGATTCGCGAACTTCTTCTCCGAAGATCTCCTGTGATCTCTGTTGGAGAGAGTCTAGTCCTGTCATACGGAGGGGCATTTCGGTATCGCTGAGAATCTCAGATCGGTCTCGGAAAGTCGTTTCGCCGTCCGTTTGCCCTAACGCCTGTATTTGTCGATGGAATTCGCTGGTAAGTGGACCGAAACGATCTCGCAGCAAGGCATCACAACGCCTTTGCAACGCGGACAAGCCACTTGTTGATTGTTGCGGCGTCTCGGTCAAGTTCTTCGCGCTCGACCAGATCGTTCCAACGAGTGACGGCAGCGAACCCGACATCGAGAAAAGAAGACGATCCCAGGCACCGTGAGTCAGGTTAAGTGTGCCGAGAAAGGTTCGATAGGGAAACCAAAAGGGAGCCGTCTCAGTCAACAGGTGCAGTCTGAGGCGAGATCGCACAACTGCTTGCAAGGCATCTTGATTACCTAGAAGGCTTGATGCGATCTCTCCGGGCAGTTCGTCGGAAGCCGTCTTCATGCGATTAACGGCTGTTGTTAGATCCGGAAGAGCTTGGGCGAGCGTTTGATGCAGCGCCGCATGAAATCTCTCGTCGAGAGCTGCTAAACGCGTCAGGATTCGTCGATCGCCGCCAGACGATTCCCATTGTCTTTGAATCGCTTGAGCGAGTCTTTGGGAGGCTTCGGCTTGGGTTTCTGATTCAGATCGACCTTCGACATCAAAATCGTCAACGATCACAGCTGGAGCAATGATTGATCTCGGGGCTGAGCGTCTCAGATGGGCAACGAATGCATCGATATCACTCTGTAATCCATCTTGCTGACGAACCGCGTTGATCACTGGAATCACGGTGCAACCCTCGGAAAGTTGCGTGGTCAGTCCGACGGTGTGACTGCGAAGTTGGTCTCGTCGAACCACCAAGACAAGTATCGAAGCCAGAGACAGCGCACGCGAGGCGGCTTCAGCGATCATGGGGCGATCATCTGTATTGCCGGGAGCATCAACCAATAGATAAGGCGCACTAATTGATTGCATGTCGCTCGAGGGACAATTGACATAGCGTTCGTAGCGGTGATCCATATCGGCTGGAGGAAAGGGACCAGTCCAGACCAACTGCTCGGTGGCTTCATCCAAATTGTCGCCACTCTGAATTTGTTTCGCAGCTTCAGCGCTATGAACCATCGAACGCATGATCCAAGACTTGCCCTGCCCCGTCGCACCGACGAACGCAATGACTGAGAGCCCTTTCGATCTGTCTTCCAAGAGCAGCTTTCGAGCGGCGCCATGTTGATCGCATAGTTCTAGGACATCGCGACCAACGACGCTATCGCCTAGCACTCGATGGGCCGATGATCTGACTCGCTCGAGAAATATTTCGCCGGGAAGTGGAGTGGTTGAGTTCAGTGTTTGGGTTCTCGAAGTATGGAAGGAGAATTGAGATATCGAAGTATGGGAGATCCTTTCCGGTCCCGCCAATCAGAATCTCCCAAAGGGAAAGTAAGTGCGACTATTGATGACGTTAGATTGGTTTGGATCTTAGCAACTGAGATGTTCGGGTTGACCTTCACTCGGGAAAATGGCTCGCGAGCGAATCAACGAACTCTTCACGAAGTTTAAGCTGACGAAGCGTGGGGCCATGCGGGGTGTGGATGATGATTCTTGCGAGAGGAAGTCGCTTCTCGGTATCGGCCACTCGAATTTTGCGAGGCTTATCTTCGCGAGCGACACCAAATGTATCGCAAAGCACCGCATGAAAATCAGCGACCTGCTGCCGCGCGGCTTGCTGCTCGACATCACGTGTGCTTTGGTTGCCGGCCCAAGCCGTCGCTGCGGCGGTCAAGCCACCGGCCAGCAAAAGTTCCGAGATTGATGCTGATGCAATGAATGTTGTGCCCATATCAACGGGAAGTGTGAGAACACCTCCAAATGTTGCGAGCAACGCACCCAATGGCGTCAAGCCCGAAACAATCTTCTTGGTCAGCGAAACTTCCGACCACATCTTGGTGGTTGCCTCGTCGAGACGACGCGTATCGAGTCCGGTGAAATCATCTCGCTCAAAACGATCGATCGCCATCCGTGCCGCGTCGAGCCAAGGGTGGATTCGAGCGTTATCGGTATCGTCACCATCGCTCGATAGTGAGGGCCAGTGTGGAAGCCTACGGTCGGCGCTGTGTTCTTCAATCATTCGAACCAGTCGATCAGGCGTGATGACGTTGCCAAGTTCACCAGCGGCAAATCGACCTCGCAAATCTTCCGCGGCTTGTTTTGCAGATGCCGTGGGTAGCAAATGCCCGACGACGTTTTTGGCACCTCCCACAACGTTCTGTACTTTGGCATTAAGACGCACGCTCCACCTTGCGTACCATGGCGCTGAAGCGATGAAAGACTGTGTCAGTTGATCGATGATTCGTCGGCTCTGGTGAAGCCTCAATTCGGTGATGTGACCACCGATCTCGCGATTTCCGAAGTAATCAAGCGTGACGGCGAGCAATGCGTCTTGAGCGGCATCGGTTCTCTTTTGTGAGCCTTCAGTTACCTCTTCAATGAGATGGAAGGCCTCTTCACGAACCACTCGCCTTATGTTTTCCAAATGCGATCGACTGAAACTGGCTTGAAGCTGTCCTCGATCGAGATTGTCTGGGAGGTGGCTGAGCAGTCTCGCGTCTTCAATGGGTGATGGTGGATTCTCTTCCGCTGATTCCGCGACTTCAAAGAATATGGGCAAGAGCTCTTCACGGTCGTCATCCATCTCGTCTTTGCCTTCAACCGACGAACGAGGGATAAAGGCTCTCGAGGCAGGGATCTCGAAGTCGTAGGCAGCATAGATTTTGTTGACGCCGAAAGAGTGCTGTAAGCCTGAGAATGTTGCGAAGACTTGATCAGGCGTTTGGCGTGGTCGCACCTTGTTCACGGCCAAGTAACGAGGCACACCGGGCATCAGGTCGGCGGCAACACGCAGCAATTCGCCTAGCGTGGCATCCCTGGCCGACTCCGCGCCGGTAACAACGATAAAGGCAGAACACATCTTTGCGGCGCGAGATAAAAGAGCGTGACGCTCAGCCGGGGAGCCTAGGCCAAAAGCTTCATCGGAAACGATGTCGGGACAATCCAGCAACCCAAGACCGTGTTCATCCAGTCGCGGATCCGTCGCGATCAAGGGGACTGCCAACCGCGTGGCATCACCCACTCGATTGTTGTATTGACGGTGCGCTTCTTCGGCGGACTCTGCGAGCAGTTCTGGTTCTTCGCCGATCGCGTCACCGATACGTTGCATCCATAAGGACCAAAGTGAAGAGTTTTTCTTCCACGCTTCTGGAAACCACATCACAAAGCGATGAGTCCCTTCGTCATTGCTGCTCCCTCGAAGCGTTCTTCGTCGTCCTTCAGGGCTAAGCAGGCTTGCGACCAAAGAGGTCTTTCCGCTGTTGAGCATGCCGGCCACGGCGACAGTCGGGTAACCAGATAGTTCCTTGGCAGACTCATAGAGGCGACCGGCGGCAAGCACGTCGAAGGCCGTCAAAGTCGAGCGGCCCCGAACGGGCTGTGAAGGATTCCTTGCCTTGAGGCTTGGAGCATCTTTTGGCGGCCTCAATTCTTCGCTAATGCGTCGAAGCATCGAGAGAAAACTCTCGCGTCCCTCCTCGGGATAGAGAACTTCGACGGCGGCGCGGCGATCGCCGTCCTCGAGAAGAGATAACAGCGAGGACCAGTCGAGAGTCTCGTTGGTTTCTTTGTTGGCGGAACGGCGGCGAAGCGGAATCATGCCGCATAGGTTACCGAGGCTGCGGTAGGTCCCGCCAGGTATCTGATGAGTCGGCGAACAAGATCGCAATAAGGATCGAGACGAAGGTTCCCCGAGACTGCTCGCGAGGCACCTCCGAGTCCGCTAGCGAAAACCCTGTTTTTGAAATGGGTCACTCTGGATGATTCCTGCGATCAGATAGGCAAAGCGATACTCCCGATTCCCGGCGTAAGTGACAATCTTATCGATCGCGCACTTGTCGTAATATTCAGTACCACGCCCGATTGCATACGTCATCAGCTTGTCAGTCAGACAACGGACGAACTGTTCCTTTCGGGTCTCGGCCAATAGGGTCTTTAATTGATCGATACCATCAAACCTGGTGCCGTCGGGTAGGTTGCCCGAGGAGTCGATAGCTTGGCCAGCATCGATGGTTCGCCAATTTCCAACTGCATCGAAATTCTCCATCGCGAATCCCAGTGGGTCCATCATGTTGTGGCAGGCGGCGCAGGCTGGGTTTTCTCGATGCTGTTCCATGCGTTCGCGAAGGGTTCCCGTGAGTTGACCCTTCTCAAGCTCGGGAATGTTCGGCGGTGCAGGAGGCGGTGGTGTGCCCAGCAGGTTATCCAGAATCCACTTGCCTCGTTTAACCGGACTCGTTCTTGTGGGGTTGCTGGTAATGGTCAGCACGCTTGCGTGGGTGAGCAGCCCCCCGCGACGCGTGCCCACAAGCGAGACTTTTCGAAAGTGATCACCGCGGACGTCGGGTAGCCCGTAGTACTTGGCAAGGTCTTCATTGACGTAGGTGAAGTCTGCCTCCAGTAGCTCCGTCACGGGAAGGTTCTCTCGCATGATGCCCGCGAAGAATGTGAGTGTCTCGCGACGCATCAGATCTCGGACCTCCGCGTTGTAAGAACGAAAAAGCCTCTGATCAGGTTCAACCGTTTCAAGATTGCGCAGTTGTAGCCATTGACTGGCAAAGTGATCAACGAACCGGTTGGCACGCGGATCACGCATCATCTTGGCCACTTTGTTAAGCAGCACTTTGCGATCTCGAAGTTGTCCGCGGTGCGCCAGAAGCAATAGCTCGTCGTCTGGCATGCTGCTCCAAAGGAAGTAACTGATCCTGGTCGCGAGCTCATACTGACTGATCTCAGGCATCGGTTGGCCTTCTTGGGCTTCCCTTGGCTTTTCAACTTTGAAGAGAAAGTGTGGCGATACCAGAATCGCTTGTAGCGCGACTTGAATTCCTTCTTCATAACTGCCACCGTCCCGGCGAACGCTTGCGGCCAAAGACGTTAGGCGTTCGATCTCATGCTCGGTAGCTGGTCGGCGAAAGGCACGGCTTGCCATGCGATTGATAACGGCTGATGTGGCCTGATCGGCATCGCGGTCGCCCGAAGGCTTAGAAAAGATGATGGCCCTGTGGGACGGCGGGAGCTTGCTGTCGGGGATCGATCGCGACGCCGTCTCAGTACCACGCAATTCAATGTGATGGATGTGTAGATTTCGATCCTGTCCGTTTTTGTAGTAGTCATTTAAGAAGGAGATATCGAACTTTCGATTTCCTTGCCCCACCCTCAGGTCAAAAGAAAACTCGGCTGGTTGATCGTTAGAAACGTCGAACGTTTGGTTTCGACGCCCGCACTCGACTTGCATCTTGACCGGTTCATTGCCGCCTTGATCGCCCGATGCTGTGATGATCAATGAATACCTCCCCCCGAAAGGGAGTTTTGCTGGCAGAGTGACCGTTCCGGAACTCGCCAGTGTGAGGCGTCCACTTCGTACGCCGAATTTCTCCGCACCCAAGAGATCGCCCGGTGTCTTGTTAATCTCAAAGAGCTCCGGCGGCGGAGGCGTGTAGATTGCTTTGCCCGTGATGACCTCGGCAGCATCAAGGTACTTTTCAAGCAGGATGGGCGGGAGCGAGAGCACATCCCCGATATTGTCAAAGCCGTAGCCAACATCGTCTCCGGGAAAATCCGCCGCGGGTTTGTAATCGATACCTGTCAGATCCCGGACGGTATTTCGGTACTCGTTGCGATTGAGTCTCCTCAGGGCGACTTTTCCCGCATTGGGATTGCGAACGCAGTCCACGGCACTCGAGAGTTCATCCATCCACTGAATCATCCTCTGCCGGGAGCTGGCATCCATGGTTTCCCCGTCCTCAGGGGGCATCGTGCCCAGTTGGACTTGAGCCAACGCCCGACGCCAAAAGTCTCGATTCTTGGCAATCGCCTCAGCGGATGTGTCGTCAGCCAGTGAAATATCGCTGTCACTGTCATGACAATCAAAGCAATACGTCCGTAGTAGCGGCAAAAGCTCGCTCTGGTAGCCTCGATCGGCAGTCGCAGTGTCGATTCCGAAAGATGGACAGGAAGCGAAAACTGAGGCGAGTAGAATCGACGAAAAGAGAGAAACTCCCCGACAAAGCCCATCGGTCTTTCGTGGGAAACGTTGTCGGGGCGAGTACGATGCGGATTGCAGCAAATTCAAACTCTCTTCAAAATCCTACATAAGTCGTTGGGTGAAAGATTCCGCTTTGTGACGGGCATCATTATAAGTCTGAGCGCCTTGGATCGGAAAATTCGAGGCCTTGCTATTTCCCAGATTTTGAACTCACTGACTAACCATTTGCCCGCAAATTCGTACTCATTGCTAGCAGCACCTCCGCCAACTGGCTGAACTGAACCACTCAAATTTGTCCGCATGATCCAAGTCCGCTGTCCCAAATGCAATCTGTTGATGTCGATGCAGCCGATCGCCAACACGGCGAAAATTGACTGCGGTCGATGTGGGCGCGAACTTCTAGTCTCACCTGATGGACGAGTTTCGACCGTTCAGGCAAATAAGGGGATTGCTGCCGAGGTGGACCAGTATGATTCGACGCCTCCTCCACCCGTGGTGATGCCGCCGCGTGTGCCGGCCGCATCAGTTGCACGATCTAGCGCCGTCACTCCGAGTACCTCTTCGAGCTTTGATTCGGTGGTTGAGCAGCCTCAAAAGGTCGCTACTGCCTCGCCGACTTATTCGCGTCCCAAACGATCTTCGAATGAAACCGGCCTCTGGGCCATCCTAGCATTCCTCGCAGTACTTCTATTGGGCGTCGTCGGTCTACTCGGCCTCTACTTGGTCAGTGGGCCGCTCGCCAGTTCGATTACCGGAAATCAAAGCGTCAACGCGGCTCGTCATACTGCGGTTGCCGCCGAAGCGACGCAGCTTTGGGGAACAACCATCGATTCAATCGCGAACATTCAGAATTTGCGAGAACGCGATCTTGCCCGCAAGCAGGTACTTGAGGGGACTGATCAGTTTCGAGATTTGATTGACCGAGCGCTTCTGATCTCTCCACCGACACCGGAGCAGCGGGGTGAATTGATTTCTCAGGTGCAGGACGTCGTTCCCACGCAAGACCCAAATATTCTCAATCGAACGATCGACCGAGCCCGGCGAAACGGGCGGTGGGTTTCGATGGACATGATCAATGAAATGGAAATGTTCGCCTTTGCGGCTTCCGATGCTTGGTTTGTTTTGGCAGCCACGTTTGCACCCATCCCTGAGGCCAAAGCTGACTTGCAGTTCCTCGAGCGTCGTTCGATTGATGTGCAACGTTTGGTGTGGGCAAGCCTGATGAAGGTCAACGATAGCCATGATTATGAGGACTTGGATTCAGTTTTCAGAAGAGCTGCCGACCAACTCAAACAGATCATCAGTACAGCTCGGGTGCAAGGAGATGGTCGCATGTTGTTTGAGGATGCTGGGATGCTCGAGCCCTATGGGTTTTATCGAATGATGGTTCGCAATCGAATGCGCGGCATGGAAGACCAGTTCGGATCAATGCGACAAGCGGCCGCTTTGATTGAGTATCGAGATCTCTGCGATCGTATCATTCGAGAAGATACGGGACGGCTTGAAGCCGCCAGCGATGACTACCAACGCAAGTACTCTGAGGTCTCCTTGCCTCAGTTGCGATTCCCGGGGCGTGATCCATCGTATCAACAGCGACAGCTGCAGCGAATCGCCGGAACGGGGCTTCGTGGTAGATGGACACCGGAAGATTCGAAAACTGAGGATCAGAGAGAACTTGTGGAGTCGGCCACCTCGCGTGCAATGGAAGTCTTCGCTGCCCGTCATCGGGGGCAAGAAACGCTCGCGATACGCGTAACGGGTGTTGACGAGAACACTCGATTGGATCTCATTCAAGAAGATCTTCGATTGGAGCTGCGGTCACCCGCGATGAAACGGAATCAAATCGATGAGTCCAACGTCTTGTGGTTGCTCGTCGAGGATGCGCCGATCGACTTCATCGTGGAGAATCTGTTTTGGGCGGATGTCGTTGAGATTCACAAGTCAGACCGCTTAATAGTGGTTCGGGTGCGTCCGAATGCGTTTTCTGTAGATACCGGCTTCTAGCGATGGATCGGCCCGACACGGGGTTATCTGAGGGCGATTATCAGACGCCTTTGTCGAGGTGGCTGGAGTCGACGCGTATTGGCATTGATCGTGACTCGACCACCGGAGTCATTCTCGAAGAGTCACCGCACTGGTCGATCGAGCCGTTTTTGGGCGTCGAGCCGCGACAGCTATTTGATGCCATGCAGAAACATCATGGTGAAATGAACGTCTCAGGCAACGCCGCTGAGCTATCACAGATCTCAGGCTTTCAGCCCATTTTGGAAAGGGAGTGGAGTGAGATTTGGGAGCGTGTTGAGGCTTCTGTATACAAGAGACACTCCGAATGGATGAAGAAGCACTATTCGTTGCTTGACTCGGAAACGCTAATGCGAGTCGATCCAGACCTTCCAAAGGTTGACGCCAAAATCGACGAATCCGCGGACCACTTTGACACCCTGCCCTCCCAGAAAGATCGTGACGCAGCGCAGGATGGAAATACAGATGGTCAGATACGAGGTGAACATGATCGAATTGAGTGGTTGGCTTCGTTGGCGAAGCGAGCTGGCTACACGCCTTTAGAGAGGGACGCGGTTGCAGCGTGCGTGGGAGTTGCAAGTCGATTTGGTGTTCCCGTACGGCTTGATCTCGATATGTTCGAACAGCTTCGTGTCTTTTCACGCGGTGACGTAATGGGTGTCCGTGTCCATCGAAGATTGAGGAAGCTTTACCGTCGCGAGACCATTGAGATACCTGTTTATCGACACCTGCTAGTTGCATTTCAGTTTGGCGAG
>JBCCKZ010000181.1:0-9292 GCA_039027135.1 Planctomycetota bacterium | reverse complement strand
GCATCGTTCAAAAAGACCACCGGTGCGTAGTCGTCGCAGAGAACGAAGCCGCGAAACTCATCAGGGTCGAGCGGCCGCGTGTTGTTCATGCCCACGACACTGTTGCTGAACACGATCACTCCGACCCGTTCGACGGCGGCTCGAAGCGTCTGCAATGCAATCTCCCAGGTTCGCAGACCGCTAGCCCAACCGGGGTCGAGGTCTAGATCCTGGCGGATTCGCTGTGCTGCGGATCGCACATTGCGGTTGGTACTGAGACTGCCAACGAACGCAAGCGGTTCAGCCCCCTGTTCAATCAACCACTCTCGCATCCAAGCCTGACGTCGCTGCATCGCCTGCAGCGTGTCGATCAGATTTGGGCTAAACGTGGCAACTGGCTTGTTGCCTCGGGTGCGAAAATCGGGAATCGAAAACTTCTCGACCGGCGGCTCCGGTAGGAACATTAGGCCGAAGGGCGTCATGGTGACGCGGGCGAATTCTTCGAGCTGACGAAACGTGGGCGACCTCTTCCCGCTGAGCCATTCATCGAGTTTCGGAAACCGCTCGCGCAAATCCTCCTCCTGCAAACCACTGCGGGTGATCGCCCACTGGAGAAGTTCGGGATTGACAGAAACGGTTGGCATGGACAGACGGATGGGGAACTAGGTGTGGATCTCTCTGGTTTAGTATCGAATGAATCTGACGTATGCGAGAAAGGTTTGGCGAGGCTGATGTTAAATCAATCATCGCACAAGTGATTCGGATGCCTTAATGATTCTCGAATACGGTAACTTCTTTGGAAGAAAGTGATCCCGCAAGCGAAATGTTCACCTGCGCATTCAATGCCAGATGAACACCGTTCGATGCCGATCTTTATTCAGTGGCAACGTGACTTTTGGGCAGCGCTCCTTGCCAGCCTTTTAGGTATTGCTGCGTCAGCTCACGAACCAGACCATCGTTGGCAGGGTCCGTGGCGATGTTGACGTTCTCGGCGGGGTCGTTGGCATGATCGTAAACCTCGATCGCAACGACATCATCGGGGTCATTTCGGTTCTCCCAGCGGGTGAACCGGTATCGGTCGGTGCGCATCGAATAGCCCATTAGCCGTTTTCCGCCACTGCTTCGGGGGTACTGGCTGAAAGCCGCTCGCTTCCAAGCGAGGTCAGGCTCGTCCAGCAAGGGAGCCGCGCTGAGACCTTCCAATCCATTCGGTAATGGCAAGTTGGCCAGGTCGCAAAGCGTTGGATAAACATCGACAAATTCAACCAAGGCGTCGCTTGTCTGACCGGCAGCTTGCTGGCCGGGCATGGAGAAGATGAGCGGGACTCGGGCATCCAGTTCAAAATTCGTGTGCTTGCACCAACCACCATGCTCGCCGAGCTTCCACCCATGATCGCCCCAAAAGACGATGATGGTATTTTCGACCAAACCCAACCGATTGAGTTCGTCGAGCAAGCGTCCCACTTGCGCGTCGACGTAACTGATCGCGGCGTAATAGCCATGAATCATGCTGCGTGCTTGCGCATCGGTTAGGGCACCCCGTTCGGGAATGCCATGGTATTTGCGTAGCTCACCCCAACTGGTCATCGCAAAATTGGGGGCACCCTGGGGCGCGTAAGGATTATCAGCCAGCTTCAAAGAACTTGGCTCATAAAGATCCCAGTATTTCTTGGGGGCCACGAACGGAAGATGTGGATTCAAATATCCAACGGCCAGAAAGAAAGGCTGATCTTTGAGTTCTCGTAAAAGCTTGATCGCGTTCTCGGTGGTCTTACCGTCGGTCAACTGGTTATCGGCAATATCGGGCGCCTCCCAAGGAAGGCCGCGAGGCCGGAGCCGAGTGTCCTTTAAATCAATTCCGTTTGCCTTGGCTTCCGCCAAGAGGCGCTTCAGATGAGCGTTGCCGTCGGGCCCATAGCGCGACGCCCGAGGATATTTCACCGATCGGGACCAGGAGAACTTGTCATCGTAGTTCCCGTGACCGGTGTGATAGATTTTGCCAAGTCGTTCGGCGTGATAGCCGTGTTGCTTGAAGTGCTGAGACAAGGTTACGACGTCAGGCGTGTTGTCGCGGAAGTGCGTGGCCAAATCCCAGATGCGAATTGTGTCGGGACGCAGCCCCGTCATCAGGCTCGAACGAGACGGAGAGCACACCGCTTGTTGGCAGTAAGCCCGAAGAAACGTGGTCCCACGCGCGGCGAGTCGATCGAGGTTTGGGCTACGGACATGGTCGGCACCATAACAACCCAGTTCTGGACGCATATCATCAGAGGCGATGAACAGCACATTCAACGGCTGTTTTTCGGCTCCTGGCAGATCCGGACCGCAGAAGCAACCTAGCGTGATCAGAATGAGCGAGAGTGTCTTGGACATAATTGCCATTGATTAGAGGAAATTCGCGTCGTTCGCGTTCTGTTCGCGGCGATGGCCAGCACTCAAACTCGGCATTTCGCGGACTGATTTTGGCGATGTTCGTCTCAGATGAGTTTTGTTCGTGCGATGGCGTTTGAAGCGAGCCATGGCGACGTCCCACCACGCCGGGCAACCAAGTATAACCATGACCGTTCGGTCGGAAATCGATGTCATGGTGGAATCAAAGGATGGTTGATTCGCAAAACCATTTAAGCATTGTGATCGATCTGAAATGACGCGATCTGCACAGGGCGATGCCGGTCGTCGTCGAAATCTGTTGCTCGATGAGAAGACAAATCAATGACAATACGCACGACGATGCCGATACTGATGTGCATGCTTTGCATCATTGCTGGCAGGGCCAACGCGGTGCCGTCGAGGCCCAACATCATCTTGGTCTTCGCGGATGACATCAGCGCCCGCGAACTTCCGATTTATGGATCCTCGGTTTGGAGCCCACCGCTTCGAGGTGATACCAGTGATCTCCAGTACCGTGCGTCAACGCCGGTGCTGGACCAATTGGCGAAAGACGGTTGCTGGATCAAGACTGCTTGGGCCTCAGTGGTCTGTTCGCCCAGCCGGGCAATGATGATGACCGGACGCTACGCTCACTTGCACAAATGGTGGGGCAACAAATCAAAGGGAAAATATGTCGATGAAGCGGGCAAAGAGGTCACATGGCCGCTTTATCTGAGTTCACCCAATCAAATCGGTCATCTTGCTCAGCAGGCGGGCTATCGAACCTATTGGGCCGGGAAGACCCAGATGGCGGGCGACCTGAATCGTTTTGGTTTTGATCAGGGTTGTTTCACACCAGGGAAACTCAGCGATACGGATAATCCCTATACCGATTTCAAATTGGTGATCGACAAAACCGGAGGACAAAAGACGCTTCGAAACGCTGACACCAACTTGCCCGTCAATACCTATCAGCAGCACGGATGGTACTGGTATCCGCATGTGCGATTGATGAATCATGGTCAACGGGATTTTCAGTGGTGGCCCAACACCGACGAGTCAAAAGCAAGTTTTGGCGTTGGTACGTACGGTCCTGATGTGGAACTGGATTTCATTTTTGATTTTATGGAAAGTCAGGTGAGTCAAGACAAACCATTTTTTGTCTATCACACAACTCATCTTGGCCATGACGCCTTTGATTGGCTTGATCCGAATTCCAAGAGCAGTTGGCCGGGCACTCCGGTTGTGAAATGGGATGGCCAAGGTTACTCACGCATGGAGCCACACATTACTGGTGATATTGGCGACTACGATACGCATGGAACGGTGACGCATTCGGGGATACACAGCCATATCAATTACCTTGATTATCAGGCGTGGCTGTATCAGAACAAACTGAAAGAACTCGGGATCGCCAACAACACGATCTTTATCTTCTGTGCTGACAACGGCACCGGCGGCTATGGCAAGAATAGCACCGATCGTCAGAAAGGAACCCACGTGCCGTTGATCATATCCGCCCCAGGTTTGACGAAGCACGGTGAACAGGACGTGCTGGTCAATTTCTGCGACATCCTACCAACGATTGCCGAGCTAACTGGCGCCGGTGTGCCGGAAGACTACGAGATCAACGGCGAGAGTCTTGTTCCGTTTTTGTTTGGCGATCGCGACCAGCATCGCGACTGGCTGTACGGATACAAAGATGCCGAGCAGATAATCCGTGGGAAGAAAGTCATGCGCGACGGCCGCGGCAAGTGGTGGGATGTTGAGAACACGCCTGGCGACCTCATTAGTTTTCCGCAGATCAAGGACTGGACCACAGTGTCAGCCAAGCATCGCGATGAGCGCGATCAGTTGTTGGCGGTCCTGCCGCGGTTTGATCAAAAAACACATGGCAAGAATGCTCCGGGCTTTGAGCCAACGAAGCCAGCCGCCGGTAGCAAGCTTTGGCAGAAACCCGCGTCGATCGCCGTCGGCTCAGACAAGATGCGGAAAGAGACATGGACGATGACTTTCGAAGACAACTTCGACGACCGGGAATCCCTCGGTGACGCTTACACGACAGCGCGAGGCCACGAGGACTCGTGGAGCGTCGACAAAGGCGTCCTTGCCGGCAAACAAACCAAAGACGACCACGGCGCTGTCATTCGCACGGATCTGAATTTCGATGACTTGGACATTCAATTCGACTTCCGATTCAACGGCGGCAAGAGCTTCAACGTCGTCATCGACGACTCGAACGAGAAAACCGTGCATGCCGGGCACATTTGCCGCGTGTCGATCTTCCCCAAGTCGCTACGAATCAGTGACGACAAGAAGGGCAGCATGAATCACGAAGTTCGCAAACAACGTCAGGCCAAGGCTCTTTCGGCGACGGATACCGAGGCACTTCAGCAGCTGCTTGATCGCACGCAGTCTTCGGCAAAGACGAGCATCAAGCCGCGAGAGTGGCACACGCTGCGGATTCGCATTCGTGGCGATGTGATGAAGGCGTTTCTTAATGACGATCTGGTCACGAGTCTGCGTTCGCCCGGCTTCGCGCATCCCACCAAGACAAAGTTCGGTTTCACGGTGAATGGTGCATCGATCCAATTCGACAACATCGTTGTCCGGCAGCTGACGTCGTCAGAGTCCGCTCCGGATCTGAAAATCAGCTTGGGCCATGCCAGCAAGCAGTCCGTCTTTGTTAGTGAAAGCTGGAGCCACTGGGGCGGCAGTGTGGTGAAAGGCGACGATGGCCGATACCACATGTTGTATTCCCGTTGGCCTAAGCATTTAGGCTGGGCCTGGGTCACCGACTCTGAAATCGCCCACGCGACGGCACCCACTGTTTTCGGTCCGTTCGAGCATCAGGGTGTTGCCTTACCACGTCGCGGCAAACCGCACTGGGATGGTTGGTGCACTCATAATCCGACCGTCCACAAGTTTGGCGGCAAGTACTATCTCTATCACATGGGTAACACCGGTGATGGTGAGATCGTTGGCTATCCCGGCAAACATCAACTGAACTGGCAGCATCGCAACAACCAGCGTATCGGTGTTGCGGTTGCGGATGCCCCGTCGGGTCCGTGGAAGCGTTTCGATCGCCCCGTCCTCGACGTCAGTGGCGATGATGAAGCGTCGGATGCCCTGATGACTTCCAATCCCTCCGTTTGTCAACGCCCGGATGGGAAGATCTTGATGGTTTACAAAGCGGTGGGACAGGAATTTCCGATGCCAAATGGTGGCCCCGTTGTTCATAGGGTTGCCATCGGTGACTCGCCCGTCGGACCATTCAGGAAAATGCCAGATCCGGTATTCACGTTTGAGGGCGAGCGTTTCCCCGCCGAAGATCCCTACATCTGGTATCAGGACGGTAAGTATCGAGCGATTGTCAAACGCATCAAACATGCAGGTGGGAAGCGAGTCTTTTCGCTTGTCCACTACGATTCGAACGATGGTATTGACTGGCAACCGGCCAAGCACTTCGAGGTATCAGACCGCACGATCATTTGGGACGATGGGACATCCGAACAGCTGGATCATCTCGAACGACCTCAGGTGGTCGTCGACGATGGCACACCTGTCGCTCTCGTGTGCGCCGCCGACCGAATCGATGAAAACCGGGTGCGTCATTCGTTCAACATTCAAATCCCGCTGGTGGTGGAAGCCCAATGATGTGCCAGACCACGATTGTCATGTCATTATCGATGAGGGCATGCCTGCGGAGGAAGAAGCTGGCCATCAAGATGCTGGTGCTTGCTGCGTTATCAGTCATTCATGCCGGGGAAGTCGTTGCAAACCGGCCCAACTTTGTCTTCATTCTGACCGACGACCAGTCGTACGGCATGATGGGCTGTGATGGGAACTCTGTGACAAGCACACCCAACCTCGATCAACTGGCACGGGACGGTCTGTTTTTTGATCGGGCATACATTACCAGTGCGATCTGCACGCCAAGCCGAATCTCAATTCTTCTCAGCCAGTTCGAACGGAAGCATGGCGTGAATTTCAACTCTGGGACAAGTGTTTCCCCGGAGGCTTGGTCGCATTCCTATCCAGTGCTAATGCGAGATGCTGGCTATTACACCGGATATGTGGGCAAAAACCACGCACCGATCGGTAAAGGTGGTTACACCAGCGGACTCATGGAAGCGTCGTTTGACTACTTTTATGCAGGTCACGGTCACATTCGGTTTTATCCCAAAGACCATCATGAGATTTTCAAGTTCGCGCAGCACGATACCCAGGTGGAGATCGTTGACGAGAGCATCGATGACTTCCTGTCCAGCGAGCATCGGCTAGAAGGTGTCTTGCGTTTTTTTGATTCACGACCTGATGACCAACCCTTTTGCTTAAGCGTTTGTTTGAACCTGCCTCATAGTGCGGGAACCAGCACAATGCAGATGCGCGAGGGTGATGATGAGATCTACAAGACGTTGTATCGCGACATGACGGTTTCTTTGCCCGCGAACTACGTTGCTAAAGCTGACATCAAGAACCCCAAACTGCCGCCGGACATTCTAAAAGTCGAAAACCGACAAGTCGGCTACAACTGGGTTGATACGCCCGACGCGGCGCGCGAACGCATCACGCGGCAAATGCAAGCGATGACGGGGATCGACCGCATGGTGGGACGCGTTCGCAAAAAGCTGTCTGACGAGGGATTGGATGAAAACACCGTCATCATCTTCACCTCCGACCACGGTCTCTTTTCAGGCCAACAGGGACTCGGCGGCAAAGCGTTTTGCTACGAACAAACCACGCACGTGCCGTTGATGATTTATCATCCGCACATCCCCGATTCAGCCCGGGGAAACCGCAGCAGTCAATTGGTGCAGTCGATTGATATCGCACCGACCATACTGGATTTCGCTGGCGTCGATCTGCCTGCGTCATTTCAAGGCAGGAGTCTCCGCCGCCTGATCGAGGGCAATGATGAGCCCGTTCGCAAGTACATCTTCACCGAAAATCTGTGGTCCACTCATTTTGGCAACCCGCGAATTGAGGCGGTGCAGGACAAGCAATGGAAGTACATTCGATACTACAAGAACGAAAACGTCACCGCGTCGTGGAAGATTCGGGTGGCAAACGAACTGGGGATCCCCAAGAATCGATTGCTGTATGGTGTGCATGACGATGCCATCGCCGTCTATCGGTACTACGTTGAGGCGTCGCTCGAAGGGGAACCGGCCGTCTATGAAGAGCTGTACGACATCCAAAGTGACTCCAGTGAATTGCAAAACCTGATTCACGATTCTCGTTATGCCGCAACACGACAGCGGCTCAAGGTTGCTTGGAAGCGGAAGCTCACCGAGGCACGTGGTGTCGGCGTCCCCAAGGTGCTGCGTTACACCGCCGATAGTGAGTCAGATTATCGAACCAAATGAGTTGGTCGTGTTCCATTAGCTTTGGTGAAGCAGAAGCAACCAACACCTTCTTGTAACAATGGTTGATTTTTTCTCCAACGCTCGATAACCGGAGGCGGGGCCATCGACGATGGGACCTACAGGCTTTCTTCTTGCAGCACGAATTCAGGCCACGGCACATCGCTGCTTTTGCCACGGGGTGTCAAAAGCGCTTGGTAAGTCCGGTAGTCAATCGATTCTTGCACGAACTGCACGCGTCCATCAGCAAAACCCACATTCACGCCGTCGACGTGCGCCGATGAAGGCCGAGCCACGTGGATGTAGTATGCCGGATCGCTGGCATTGTCATCCATTTCGTTGACCAATGGATTGCCACCATTGATCCGGTGCCGCGGATCAACTGAAGGTGCACCGCCAAAGTTCTTGTCGTCTTCATAATGCCACACCCAACCGTGGATGTAGCGTGCTTGTTCGAACCCGTCGACATGCCATTCGCCAGGATTCCCCGTCAACACCCATCCATGAAATCCAGGGATGATGGGGCGATACCAAGGCTGCGCTTGTAAGTTCTCGGAAAACAATGCGGTCGTGCTAGCACCATCTTTGAGGTCCGTCATTCGGACCGATGGACCTTGGTCAGACACGTTCTGAGGATTGGTGCCAAAGTAGCCATCGACCACTTTGTAGTTGAACACGCCATTGCCGCGTGACATGGAATCCATGAAAGACACTCTGTCGTTGGCATTGCTCGATGGGCTGGGTGCTGTCTGTGCGGCCACGCTGGTGTCTTCTGGGTTGATCGGAACGTGCATGCCCGTGTTGGCGATGTAATTGTTCTTGCCATACTCGCCGACGGTGACGGGGCTGCTTGGGCATTGCATGATCGGTAAGTTTGGTGCGGCGACCGAATTGATGCCCAATTCCGTATCGGGATACTCACCGTTGCCATAGCCGCGAATGGCATAGCGAGACTCGTTCCAAATTTCATAGGTGGCTTGCGCGTCTAAGAAAGGCAATAGCATGATGGCCCAGGTCGCGTGTTTGGCGTGCGTGCTGACGCCTGGACTGCCGGTTGAGTTGCCATCGGCGGGATCTGCTGGATTGATCGCCGTGGGATTAGGAGATGTTTCAAAGTCTTCCATGCGTTGGAGATAGCCGGGGAACTCGTTTTTCGTCTGCTCATACTGAATCGCCGCTAACGACATGTTCTTGATTTGGGTGGCACACTGGCTTCTCCGAGCGGTTTCGCGGGCCGCGTTGACCGCTGGAATCAACAGCCCCATCAAGATGCCGATGATGGTGATGACGACTAGAAGCTCGACCAGCGTAAAACCCGATCGCCTTCGATTGCTAAAAAGGCTTTCGCGACTAGCGTGACGTGAAACAACCGGCATGGTTTGACCTCAGTAAGACTTTGCCAAGCGATAATGCGGCGAGTATGCGCTTTAGCGTCGGCCAAGGCAACAATTTTTGGCTTCGCACCTGTGGTGAGTCATCGCGATTGTTTTTGTAAAGCGATCTCACTCAGGAATATCACGATTAACTGGACAGCGGCACTTTGGATTAGCCGTTCGGCGTTAGCCGCGGTTTTCTCG
>JBCCKZ010000180.1:0-9334 GCA_039027135.1 Planctomycetota bacterium | reverse complement strand
CATGTAGGCAGTCATCTTGACCTTGGAAATCCAAATGCGGCTTGTTTAGTCACCTTTGAAGACGATAACGCCTGTGAGTTGAACCAGCATATCGATTTAGCCGCGTCGAGTCGCAATAATCCACGCGATTAGAGGCGAAGTAGCCACAAGTGAATAGCTCAATGGACATGCCAAGATGACAACTGAAGACCGAATGAGGTTCGGCTAACTCTGTTTTTCTTGTCACTTACCAAATGCGGCCATCTCATTCCAATGCAAGAGAAGTGTAATCATCCCGCGCGTTCCAGCCGGAGAAGAAGCCTGTGCCCAAAGCCCTCATGGAAAACGACGATTCCGCGGCTGCGCCTACGCGAGCCAGTCACCATCTATGCGGAGCCGCAATAAATCACCGCAATCTGGGCACGGATAGTCGACCTTTGTAGTGCTCTCGGCAGTCGATGAAAGCAGTGGACCATGTTGTTTGCAAATGAGTTCACGCTGCCGATCGAACCACTCGTCGACTTCCGCCTCTTCCATTCGCGTGCCAAGTCCAGATGGCAGGCATAACGCATGCGTCACGATCTCACGTCTCTCAGAGTCAAAAGTAGCGACGATGATGGTGTATCCATCGAGTGACGATTCGTGAGCAAGAAGTGATCCCACTTGGGCACGGTTTGAAGAGAACCCGCACGCGCACTCGAGAATGATGAATGGTCCCATGCCCATGGTCATTCCAGCAACGGATAGTGCTTGCAGTGCCGCTCAAACCGAATGAGCGGCGACGGAGATCCAATAGTTATACCTTTGCCATCATCACTCGCCCAACCTGAAGAATGTCCTTGGGTGAATTCATCATGAATCCAGGTGGGCAACCTAGTCTTCATGCAGGACGATGCCATCGAATAGAAAGGCGACCATCGTTGACAAGGTGCATACGACGAGCTGTTGAAATAAGAAGCCGCCAAATGCAGCTGGGCGATAGCCGGCGACGTGAATCCCAAGATGCATGCAAGCTATGAGCAAAAACAAGACCGCTACGGCGATTAGACGACGGGGGCGACTAAAGGTAAGCATCGTTTGGCAGTTTTCGCATGGCCATTTTGCCCAAAGCCATGCACGCAGCCAAAATCGAGACCAAGGTGGTGGAGTGTGGCATGACGGGCAACGCCGGTGGCGGAAAAGGCCCTTCGCGCCGTGCTGAGCAACAGCTTCCGACTTCGGAGATTCATAGGGGTTGTTCATGCTCTAGGTCGCTCAATAGAGAAACGCTAACGTTGCCACCTGAGCAAAGCGGAGGTGTTTGCACTGTCGAATTTCCGCTGACAACCGCTTGCGCTGGTAGAGATAGATGTTGTCCGCCCAAGTCGATATCCGTCAAACCACCTGTGAGCTGGTCGAAGTCTACATCGAAACGACCGAGGCAACACTCTCGCGGAAGTTGCACGAGCTCAATTCTGGACGTGGAGCCACAAACTGAAGGCAGCCTGCATCCCAGAAATTCAGGTAGCTACGCCCGTTAGCAAAATGAGACTCGACCTGTGCGACCAACTCCCAGGTATCGTCGTTCAGTGCTGAACCATGGGGGCTGTTGGGATAGCCAAATATGCGGCTGGTTGGTTCTTTCTGTGTTCGGTCATCATGTAGTTCAGCCATGAGTTTCGAATAGGCATCGTGGGTTTGATCGTCGAACTCCGGAAAAGCCGCCAGTGAATCGGGCAAGGAAACACTGGGTATAAACCCCTTAACAAGAAGGATGCCAAACGGTTCGTCGGTACACTCGTCAGAGAAATCTTCACTGTTCGGCGTCCCAGCAGTAGCGAGTGAATCGATGGCGGTCGAAAAATGGATAGCATGGGGGTTGTCTGAAGCACTCTCTTGTTGTGCAAACAGCGAGAGCAGACCTTCGCGTGGGAGCGTTCGGCCTATGTCTGGTAGCTGTGAGAGATTGATTTGTCCGATGAAGTCTAGAAGTAAATTGTCTTCTGGGTTTCGTGGCCAGGCGACTCCAGCTGGTAGGTCGGGTGTGCCACCAAAACGCGATACGCCAATAGGGACTTGAGCGTTGTCTTTGGCAGCCGAAACTTGCAGCAGGATTGTTGCTCTTGCACGCGAACAGATCGCGGCGGAGTGGTCATCCAGCGAGTGACGAAAAATCGCCTCACGAAGCAGCGAATCAAGTACAGAAGTAAGACATGCCATTCAGATCGTTCGCTGAAAGGTGACTTTTGAGATCATTGGATTTGAACTTGAGAATTGACTAGAGCAAGCGGGCATCCCACCGGCTGTAGACGATTTTAAAAGGGTATTGTCATAAGACAGGAGAAGTGGGTGGAGCATGGGCATCATTGTTATCCGTAGGAGACGGCTTGTAACAGTCTGGCGATTGTTTTCCTCTTGGAATCACTAGACAAGTCCGCGCCATAGTATGCACGGCACCAGTATTCGGGAGTGCGACCCTTGTAGTCATTGGAAGCTGTATTCGCGCAAGCATTGATCAATCATTCGACACTGCGGACACGGCATCCGCGTGCTGCCCAATGAAGCGGCGTGTTTCCGAAGGAGCGTACAAGTGCCAGCTGTATTGATTGTTGCCCAGATAGCTAACCGTTTGGGTAACGACAGTTTGGTTTAATCGTGGCAACGAGTTCTTTCATGCCCATCTATGTTGGGCGTCTCAAGCGTTCGGGGAGACGCGTCCATTCCAATAGGTCACCGCCCACAAGAACCGGACCATGTAAGTTAGGGTCGTAGTGCCAATAAACCAATCAACGGCCAATAATCCTCGCAATGGAGCGCGTCCGGCGAACCAATCAGCGATCTGATGGTAGGTGATCAGTAGCGAGAATCCGCCAAAGACGAGTAAGAACAATGCGCCAAGCATCCATAAACCGCGTTCGGTTCGCCATTCAGCAAAGCAGCCAGACATTGCGCCGAGACCACCAAGCATCAATGCCGATACTGCCAGGTCGAATAGCCAGCAAACTCCGCAAGCGACGAAAGCCAGAAGACCGTAGACGATCGTCCGGTCAATTTGGGCTGAACTCATCATTCTTCTAAGACGCACAACGAAGAGTTTTTACGACACTGCCCTGAACGAAGTGAACGATGCCTGTTACATGGGAGATTGTACCGAGGACAGCCCGCGTTGACAGAGTTGGAAGGTGTTTTGAAGGTCTAACGTAAAAAGAGTGTTGGTGAATACAGACCCATGAGAGAGTCGTCCATTGACGTCAGTGAATTACGGTTCGCCCGGAATTTACGGCAGCAGGCAACACGAAAAGACCGACATGGTCATCATCGTCACCACCTTTCGCGGGTGTCCAATCCCTCTCAATGCTGGTTCCGTCGTCACCACTGAAAGTGGTGGTGAAACTCAGGGCGTTACGGCGCGGTGCGACAACGGTGACGACCACAACGACATTCGGGTCTGCGGCCATGTTAAAGTCAATATGATCGACCGATCCATCGGGCATGGTCGTCGTGACATCTGTAAAGGCGACATCACGATGGTACGTATACGTGGCGGGATCGTCTGACGTGGGTTGCTTCGGTTCAGAGATCGTTTGTTGGATCGACGACGTTTGCGCGTCTTGGGTGGCGTTATCGCAACCGTTGAGGGCGACAAGGGCAACAAGCAGTAATAGCGTTCGCATCTGTTTCTCTCTATGTCTGCCATCGGAAGGTTCTTACGACACCGCCCTGAACGAAGCCTGAAGTACGACGATTGTACCGACATCAACCCGCAGTGCCAAAGTGAGAATGTCTGTCGCAAGCCTAAAGTAGAAAATATGTTAGGCGACCGCCGTGATGGTAAATGACGGAAGTCTATCCAATCACGTCGGGCCCGAAATTGTTCGTGATCGTGATGCCGAGCAATTGTTTAGCGATGTTGGCAGTCACTGAATCAACCTCAAGCCAAGAGTTGAGTTCAGATGCAAGTCTGTCAGCACCATCGCGCGATTTGAATACCACAACGACTGTTCCCTGAGTAGGTGAACTGCCAAATACGGTGTGAATCGGATGGAAAAACTCGTCAGCGGGAGCGTCTTCCAGTGCGAGCATCTCGCCGAGGAACATCGAGAAGTCCTGAGCCATGTGGTGAACGAGGTCTTCGCTGGACATCGTCATGGGGTTAACTCGGAATTGCTGACGGAAGGTTCTTGCGACACCGCACTGAACGAAGCGATCGAGGTATGAACTACGAAGATTGTACCAAGGTCGGCCCAGGCTCCAGAAGTGAGAAGGTAAGCCAAGAGATTTGCGTAAAAACCAGGTGGTCCGCCGATCACGCTCTGATTTCCTCTCGAATTTCCATCAGAATGATGCCGAGCATATTGCGACCGGAACCATCTCCGGCATCCCCCCAGTACGCGTCATTGGTGGTGTGTTCGACGATCGTAGCATCAGCAGTTGCAAGGAGTTCGTTTCGCAGGCTCGCGTGCTGCTCGAATTTTGCACGCACGGCAGTTCGCATAATGTCGTCTTTGACGGTCTCCTAATCCGCGCGAAGAGGTCGTTTGCGGTCACGACCCATCCGTGCCACCTTCATCGGAGATTCTTCGTTTCGGATTTCTTCTTCGTGGGGTGTGCCGACAAACTTCATCGCCTGAAAGTAGTGCTCAGACGTTGGCCATGCCTTTCCATCAATTTCGATCGGGTAAGCAGCGAAGTTGGAGAAAAAGCCGTATGGTGCGTCTGTAAGGTAAAAGTTGATCGTGCCTGGCATGGCAATAGTGCTGAGAGCTGGATGGAGTAAACTGGCAGACACGCAACGGTGGTGAAAGGTTCGTGCCGACAACGGATGGTTTCTTGCATATCGCTTTTAAACGAAGTGGACGATGCCTGATCTACGGAGGGTGTATCAAGGCCGTAGCCCGTTGCCAAAATGCCAAGTTCTTGGCATAAAAACCATGTTAGACGACCCGTGCGGTGAGCTAGAAGTCAGTGTATCCCCACGTCGCGCCGAGGGATTCAAGGTGACCACGGATTTCGGCTTGGGCATTGTGATCGAGCATGTTGACGTAGATCAGCACGTGCGTGTCAGGAATGGAATCCGGCTTGCCGTACGAGTAAGCTGCGGTTTCGTCGCCCCGACGACAAACAAGCGTGTGAAAACCAACGGCATGCCGAACGATGATCGAGTCGTCGGTATGTTCAGTCGAGAATCCGATGGATGCCAACGCCGCGTTGAGGTCTGGGACATCATCAATGGGAACGCTGAGTTGGTGAAAAGGCTCCATTTAGGGTCGCCTGAAGCGGTTATGGACGACAGTTTGTCGTACGTGCTTACTTTTGGAAGTCCGACGATATCTAGTTTAACAGAGTCGGTTGGAATTGTTGGTAGCAGTTGTCTCGAGTCTCGCTCCTGGCGTGAATACAATCGTCCAATCTTAGAGCGATTTTCGAAATTCGGCTGCATGATGCTGTCACTCACGCACAGGTTTAGCGTCTATACGAGAACCTTTTACGAAATGAGCTAGCGTCGGGCTTCGATGGGAACCGCGGCCTCGCGCCCATTCAGCTGATACGTATTCGGACCAGCGTTTAGCCGGTTGAAGGCCTTTGGAGTTACTGATAGCAAAGCTCGGCAACGCTTGCTGCCGAATGAAATAGGCAGCTAGCGAAGCTTGCCGAGGTCAGCTCGTCCAAGTGCTCCTCTGGTAGCATTTCAACCACACCCAGTTCGATCTCCGCATCATCGACAGGATCTCTTGCAACAAGATCTATTGCCCACCAAATTGAATTGCTGGCTCCATCCGATACTGCCGTCGCCTGCTATTGTCTGCCCTAACGCCAAGTCGCATCCGACCCGCTGATCGTGGATCGGTTGGTTTGGACGGCTTCATTGAGCTCTAATCCATCGGATCGTCGCTTGGAAATAGAGGAGAGTCCCTGTGCCGGGTCTTCAGGGCTCAGCCCTTTCCGGCTATTGCAACCCGCAATTCTCCTGGAAGGAGAGTGAGTACATGTAGTCGCTGATAACTCAGCTAACTACCAGAGGTTGATTTCTTAACCGGCGCCGCGAATGACCGATGGTGTTTCTCGGTAAGCTGACACGATCGCTTCCTGTTGGGAAGAAGAGAACCAGTTCCAAGTATGGGACGCCAACCACTCTTTGGGTAGCGAGCGACAGCGATGATTGCCGTCGTAGGAGACTTTCAAGATTTGTGCGGCGGACGGTTGAGGGTCGCTTTCCTGCTTGGAACACTTGACCCATTGCCCTTCATCAGTCTCGACGGTCAATGCATACATGACGTCTTCTCCACGACGCTTGACCGTCGCAAGTCGACCATCAGCTAATTGCACTCGACAACCGATGGGGAATAGGCACGTCGATGCAAAAATTCCCTTCACCACTTTAGGATCAAAGTGCCCCATTGTCGCTTGATTGAGTAGATAGGCGATCGCATGGTGGGGGTGGAAGCCCCAGTGACGCTTGTCTGAAATGAGGGCCGTATAGATGCGGCACGTGCTGATGATTCGCGCGTAGGGGTGAATTCGTTGACCCCGCAATCCCGAGGGAAAGCCGTACCCATCGAATTGTTCGTAAGCGTGGCGAACACCCTCGACCACTCGGGAATGAACACCCGGCAGCTGTTCAATTGAGTTTGCACCCAGCTCGGGAAACTTGCAATAGTCCCATCGGTCCGCTTCATCCATGTGCAAGATTTCTGCAACATGAGGAAGCCCAACAAGTTGTCTTCCCACATCCGAAAGCAATGCGGTTAAGCCAACCTGCAGAACAGCTTTGCCGTCGAATTCCATCCGCGTGGCAACGCTCATGGAGAGCGTTGCCAGCTCGATCATCCTCTGGATCTCTCTGAAGTCTTCGCTGTTGGTGACGGAACTGGCTGCATCGCGCACCGCCGACATTGTTTGGTCAGAATCTGTAATGAATGCGTCAACGAAGTCTTGGAGACCTTCAATGAGAGGCTGTGTGTCAATGGACTTCCCAACTCGAGTGGAGAGTTTTATGTCACTGACGTTATTGCCGGTTGCGTCTAAAGCGAGGCTAACCTTCTTTTGGTGATCAGGAGAATAGCTCTTTTCGCGACAGTCTTTCAGGAATCCAAGTAGAGGTGTTGCTGATTGCGCCCAGCCATTGGACTGTCGTTTCTCGCCATGATCACGTGGCCCTTTGTTCGCCTTCCGCGCTGGGGCTAAATCATCGCTCGCGATGGAGACTTCTTTGATTCCACGCTCAGCCAGGCTTTCGAGAAACTGGCTCGTGATTCGTGTCCCGGCTCCCAGCAGAAGCACATCGTCACCCGTGTAGATCGGTGCGCTCAGTTGCACCCCTACGGGAAGACGTTCGACGGGAATGATTTGCTGTGTTTCTTGCATAGATTTGCCCTCTCTGCCCCCTGACGGCCTTTGAATATCAGCTCCGCCCCGTAAGAGGGGCTCATTTTTCACTGCCATGTTCTGCGTTTAAACGAAATCCTGTTCGGGATGTTCGGGTGTTTGCGAAAGACGCAGTTCTTCGAGTTCATTGACCGGCCTGAGATTCGATACATGGCCTACATCTATAACATTCGGACCATCTGGTTCTGGATCTCGCCAGTTAGAATCAGCTGATGGAGCAGAAGATGGCACTATCGGGGGCCGACTACACGGTCATGTTTGTCATTGGATGTATCGTCCTCGGGCTGGGGTGGTATTTTCGGCATTCACAATCCAGCTCCAAGGACTTTCTTCTAGCGGGGCGATCGGCGCCTTGGATCGCCGTTGGTATTTCACAGCTTGCGACGCTTCTGTCAGCGATAAGCTATTTGGGTAATCCGGGTGAGGCTTACAACTTCGATCTGCAGTTCTTGGTCTATATCATTCTGGGTTATGCATCGGTCCCGATTGTGATTCGGTGTTTCCTCGACTTCTTTTATCGACTCGAGCTCACATCGATTCACGGATATCTCGAGAGACGCTTCGATCTTCGAACACGTGTGTTTGCAAGTTGTCTCTTTATTTTGGCAAGGCTCGCATGGATGGCGACCGTGCTGATCGCAGTCGCTGTTGCCATTGAGCAGCTGATCGGACTGTCTGAACAGACTTCCATACTTGTCGTCTCTATTCTCGCCTTGGCTTACACCTTGTTGGGTGGCATGAGGGCGATCATTTGGACGGATGTCCTGCAGTTCTTCCTGTTCCTGTTCGGGATGATTGGCGCGATTTGGGTATTAGTTCACCAAGACTCGTGGCAAAGGCTTTACGAAATCGCACAGGCGGATCAGAAGCTGACGCTAGTCAACTTTTCCGTCCGTCCAACCGATCGCATCAATATTTGGATATGCATCTTTGCCGGAGGAATCGCGGGCATGGCGAACTTGACTGACCAGGTCAGCATGCAGCGTTACCTTTCAACGCGGACGCTCGCTGATGCGCGGCGAGCAATCTGGATAAAACCGTTCCTTTCGATTCCCGTTTTGGTGATGACATTCGTGCTCGGCTTGTGTCTCTACGGACATTATCAGATCCATCCGATGCCCCCAGAGGTTAGCGTATCGGGAGATAAGGTCTTTCCGTACTTCATTCGCACAGAGATGTCCGGAGGGCTTGCGGGTCTGATGATCACCGCGATCTTGGCAGCTGCTATGAGCAGCATTGATTCGGGTATTCACACGATTAGCACGGTTTGTCTCGAAGACTATATCGTCCGTTTTCGCAAGCAGTCGTTGTCGGCGGAGCAGCATCTTCGGATGGCCCGGCATCTGACTATCTTCTGGGCTGTGGTGATCGCGTTGGTAGCACTTTGGCTTGTCGATGAGGGTTCGATCATTGGAGTCATGTATCGAATCATCGCACCGTATTTCGGATGCTTGACCGCCGTGTTCCTTCTAGGGACTGTTTTCACAAGAGCGAATGGTTTTGGCGCTTTCTGGGGAAGCGTACTCGCTTATGGAACGGTTTTGTTTTTGCAGCGACAGGTCATCTATACCACGGGCGGATGGTCAGTTAGATGGCTTGAATCAGCTGAATCAATCTCGGGGGCATCGACCATTTCAAACTTTGCGATGCCGTTTGTAGGTTTCACGTTGACACTCGTGGCGGGGAATCTGTTATCGCGATTTCGTGCTCAACCTCGCATCGAAAATCTTGAAGGTCTTTGCTTGAAGCACGCATGCATTGATCCGAAAAGGTTTGGCTAAATGTGTGGCGTGTGTCAGTAGCTCGATGGTCTCGGGCGAAAAGGATGTTCAGTGCCTCAGCGAAAACATGCGTAATTACTTCACGTCCGTTTGGTCCGATTGCCACAATCGACGTATTGCTTCCTCGAGGTTAGATCCATGAGGGCAAGCATCCGACTTCTTATTGGCGAAGAACATTCGGATATCTTCAACCACGGGAGCTGCAAGCT
>JBCCKZ010000179.1:0-9347 GCA_039027135.1 Planctomycetota bacterium | reverse complement strand
GAGAGGGGTTGGGGGTGAGGGGCCCATCCTGGTTCGACCCCAATCGCAGAAATACTGCTGATACCTGTAGCGAATTGACTCTGTGCATCGATGCTTGCGCTTTCGTCAAAGCGGGATGCCGCGATGAAGAGTGACGGAAGGACGAAGACACAAGTCCGCGATCGGTTATCGCCCCTCACCCCCAACCCCTCTCCCCGTCGTGCCTCAGGGGCGAGGGGAGCCAGCATAACTCTTGTGGAGACCAATGCCCCAGGGAGGGAAAGACATTCGCATCTAAACAAATGATGCAAAGTCGAATGCTCCCTACGGGTATCAAGACACATCATCAAAGGGAACGAGCCCGCTTCACGGCTCACTCAATACACTGAATGTAAAAGAAGGCTTCGCCCGAATTGTCGTGCATCATCAATCGCTCGCCTTCATCAATCACGACACCTCCGCCATTCTCTTCGATGCGTTGGCGGGCCAAATTCAAATCATCCACGGCAAACGTGCATACCCAATATTCATATTTGCCTTTGACACTATTGGGGATGACCAAGATGTCAGAAATGTGTTCCTGTTTGTAGTTGAATACAGCGTACTTGTCCTGCGAGGCAGACTCGTCGATCGTCCAGCCAAAAACTCGTTCGTAGAACGGAATGACTTGGCTCGCATCGGAAACGTGCAGTTCATTCCAAACCATATGACCTGTCTCCGGCTTACGACTATCAAGCCTTCCTCCGTCATAGATTGTGAATCCAGCTCCTTGCGGATCACGAATCAAGGCGACCTTGCCGCCGTAAAAGTCGTCGGTGAGCTCGACCTTCGCTTCTTTAAAACTCCCAGCCAAATCAGCGATTGGCAGAACGTCCTCAACCGCGATATAGCTCATCCAAAAGTGCGGCATCTTAATCTGCTTGAAGAAGCCCGGAGTCTCAAACAATCCGGCAATCTCCGAAGATCCCTGGAGAGCCACATGGTATCCACCAGTATCATGGAAACTCCAGCCGAATACACGTTCATAGAACCGCTTCGACGTTTCGGGGTTATAGGTGGAAAGATCTGGCCAAACAAAGTTGTTCATGCCTACTACCTTTTTTGGAGTTTCGTTTCGTATGTCATTCACTTGCCAAGCGTATCGATCAATGACCTCATACCGCTTCGTGCGGACTTCAGGTATTTCGGGGGCAGCCCCAGTGGCCCCAAAGATTCCTGGTTGAACCAGATGCAGACCATTCCATAAGCAACGGTCCAACATTCAGCTTTAGTTCGCTTGGGGAACTCAAGTCGCAGCTGAGAGGTGATCATGTCCACGACATCGTCAATGTACGACAACATCTGCACACGCACTTCCTCATACTGCTCGGCACCGGCAATCAGCGACTCGATTACGAGAATACTCTCACTGGATGACTGGCGGCTGCTTGGCAACAGATACTGAATCAGATCATCGACACGTTTGGCTGGCCTTATAGAACTCGCAAATTCGTCGAGCCCCAGTCGGTACTTTGAGACAACTCTTTTCGTCAGCGCGACCACAAGGTCATCTCGATTGCCGACATAGTGGCGAAGAATGCTGCGTTTCATCCCTGCTTCTTCGGCAATGTGCTCCAGCGAGCTACCTTCGAGGCCGAACTTTCCCACGCACCGTTCAAACGAGTCGAGGATTTCAGCTGTTCGCTTTTCAGTGAGGTCGGGACGCCCCATACGTGGTGACTCCGATGCATCTTGGAGGCTGATGTTCGGCCGCTCAAAATAGCCGCACATATTTTGATTGTCAACAATGACAATTTTAGATCGGGCTTCTACACCCGAACCCTCCACCATTAATTGTCGGTGTTGACAATTTAGTCACAGCCGAATAAATTGTCGACATTGAAAAACAACCTTCTCGCGAATCCCGCACCCACCGTGGAGAGCCAGATGCCCTACAAATTGCAGTTCCTGATAGCAGCCATGGTAGCGATGCTGCTGTGTTGCGAGATTGGCTTCGGCGAATCCTTATTCTCGAGCGATTCCCCGAGGGTCATCGGAACCCGAGTCATCGACTTGAAAGGCAACATCCATCGACTAGGGATGGAGGATGAACTTACTTCAGTGGCAATCGTAGTCCTCGATACCGGTTGCCCAATCGCCAACCGGTACTCGCCTGAATTGAACAACTTCAATGAAGAAGCAAAGACGAAGGGTGTCGAATTTTATGGGGTGCTAACTGATCCGCTGCTAACATTCAAGGAGGCACTTGAGTTTAAGAAGAAGTACGATCTGAAGTTTCCGATCATCTGGGATTCTCATGGTGACCTTGCCAATCGTTTAGAACCCACCCACTTCCCTGAGTGCTTCGTCGTCAACCAACGAGACCAGGTTGCCTATCGTGGCCGAATCGATAATCGCTTTGTTAGCATCGGAAAGTTAAGAGCGAGAATCACATCCCATGAGCTAAAGGACGCTATCGCCGCGGTTGCCGGGAACGAAAGGCCACGCGTTCAATACGAAGAACCGGTGGGTTGCCTATTCGATTTATGGAGCGATGAGCTGCCGAGTGAAATCACGTTCAATCGTCACATTGCGCCCATTGTCTATGCAAATTGCACGACTTGCCATCGTGAAGGCGAAGTCGCGCCGTTCGCACTCGAGAACTTCGAACAAACCAAACGCCGTGCCTCGATGAACCAGGTGGTCGTTGAAGATCGGTTGATGCCACCATGGCAAGCCGAACCGGGCTTTGGTCACTTTCGGCAAGAACGTTTCTTGAGCGATCGTCAGATCAAGCTGATGGCGGCTTGGTCCGAGGGAGATCGCTTGGAAGGCAAAGAAGAGAACAAGCTTACGCCTCCGACTTTTCCTTCATCAGGCTGGCGTCTTGGCAAACCAGATCTCGTTCTGAAAATGCCAAAGCCCTTTTCCGTTCCGGCAACGGGCCAAGATATTTATCGCTACTTTGTGATTTCTAACCCGCTCAAGGAAGAGCTTGTCATCACGGCGACGGATTTCAAGCCAGGTGACAAAACGGTTGTGCACCACATGAACTCCTTCGTGGATTTCGCTGGCCGCGCTCGGAAACTTGATTCCGAAGATGATGAACCTGGTTTCTCGGTATTTGGAACGGGAGGATTCATGAGCTACGACGGCAGTGGACAAGATAATGGCTACGCGTTGGGAGGCTGGGTACCCGGTATGGGGCCCATGAAGATGCCCAAGGATCACGGCATTTACATCCCCGCCGGCGGCGAAATCGTGATTGAAATCCACTACCACCTCAGCGGCCAGGCGACGAGCGACCAAAGCGAACTGGCTTTCTACTTCGCAAAACAACCTGTGAGCAAGTACATCGATGGAACTGTCATTGGGACACAAAACCTTTCGATTGAACCAGGCGACAAGGACTACCAACGCCACTTCTGGATGGACGTACCAGCAGCCATTGATTTGGTCGATGTCATGCCTCATATGCACTACATCGGTACCAGTGCAAAGGTAATCGCGACTCTACCTGATGGAGGGGAAGTCCCTCTGGTCAATATCACCGGTTGGGACTTCCGTTGGCAAAGCCTTTACACCTTCCGAGAGCCTATACGCTTGCCTGCTGGCAGCCGTATCGACGCTTGGTTCAGCTTCGACAACTCCTCTGGCAACCCCTTCAATCCATTGCCGGAGCCTGGCCAGGTTGGCTGGGGCTGGGAGACGGGTGATGAAATGGCCGAGGTCTGGATGGCGTACGTGCCAGTCGATCGAAGACGCTCAAATGAAATCTATCTAGCAGCGCAGCAGTCATGGTTTCGCTCTGGAGATCCTGACGAGCAGCCACTGGAAATTGCCGTGACCGTGGACCGCCTGGCCAACGAAGGTCTTTGGACAGATTCCGGAGAACGACTCCTTTTGCAAATCAGTTCAAGCGGCAAAGACGCAGACCTGCTTCGAGAAATCGACCGTCGAATCAAAGACCAACCTGGCAATCCTACGCTTCATGTGGCAAGGGGAGCCATTATCAGTTTGCAGTTGTGGGGAGAAAGCAACGCACAAAGAATCACGTCGCTATTCAGCCAGGCCGACATGGCGTTCGATGCGGCGATACAGCTCGATAGCAAGCATTGGGACGCGCGAATGACAAAGGCAGTGTTCTATGCCGATGCCGGATACCGCTGGTACGAGCGTCAAGCACTTACGATGTTTGCCGACCTTTTGAGAGTCCAGGAGAAGAGTCAGCGAAAACCGCATCATGTAAAGGCCTACCTCGAATACGGAAAGCTCCAACAAAAACTCGGTGACGAATCAGAGGCCAAGTCCATTTGGCGTCGCGGATTGAAGTTCTTCCCGGACAACAAATCGCTACGAGAACAACTCGACGAAGTCTAAGAGCTCAAAAACCATAACTGACACGTCCTCAGATGGGGCTCCATCCAAGTGACAGCGGAACGCTTCGTCAGTCAAAAACAGATCGAAAAGCAGAGTCCGCGATGATTGCAGAAATGGAATCGACCACTCAGCTAAAGACGATCACTGGTTCGGCAACTACCGCTAGGGCTGGTTTGTGATACGTGTCCACACGCCGATTTGCAAATCGAAAGCAAACCTGTCTGTATTGTCCTCGTGCTTCTCTCGCCCATCGACTTCAACGCAGACTTTACCCGCAGAGACCATGAGAATGCCCTCCTCCTCCATTAGTGCAACGTGCTTGTAGATCCAACCGGGATTGTCTCCGGTTGAAGCAAATGATTCGATTTTCCAAGAACGACAGTCCAAACGATAGACCGGCGTCATCCCAAATTGTCGCGTACCTTGGTACCCCAATCCACCAATGATGTAGATATGACCATCAAAGTAGGTAGCCGTGTGAAAGTCAGTCGGTGGAAAAACGTTCTTGGGGTAACCCATTATCTCAAAGCGACCGCCTTTTTCATGGACTAGCACATCGTTATAGATGCAGAAATCTGGGTCATAGTAGTCTTCATGTTCACCGCCGATTTGCACTAACCGACCGTCGGGTAGTTCATTGAGCGAAACCCCGTACCTGCTATGGCACCACGTTGGTTGCGAAATGTCCGCTACATCGCGAAACTGCTTTTTGGCTCTGTGTGCGAAGATACCAGTCCGAACCATCTCGTTCCAAAACGGTATGTTCATGACCTCCGGGTTCGCTTTGCCGTACCGAGGTTCGCAGCCGTACTGATACTCAGAAACAGACACCCTCAAAACTCTCTCGCCATCGAGTCCTAGAAGCCTTCGTTTCATTATGGGGTTAATTTCGGTGATTGAATGGCCCGCATCGATGAGCAATCGCATGACCTCTTCGGACGAAGCCATCGACATCAAGCTGTGCTTGTTTCGATGGCTTTGTTTTGAATTAGCCCCCGATTCAAGCAGAACCCGAACGCAGTCTGTATTGCCCGATTGCACAGCCATCATCAAAGCAGTCTGCCCCGTATCGTCTACCGCATCGATTTCAGCCCCCCGATCTAGAATCCAACGAAGCATCTTTGTATGCCCTCGTGCGGCGCAGATTCCAAGTGCGTCCGCCCCCATTTTCTGCCGGTCATCAAGGTCGGCACCTGCAGCCAGAATCCGCTTTCCTTTATCGATGTCTCCAGTGACGCACGCCAAAAGCCAAGCTGTCCTTTCCCATCGATCACGTTTGTGAATTTGGCTTTCGTCGACCTTGAGGACTTGCTCTAGGTCATCGGTTGTTCCCAACGCAACCGCCCTCATAAGAGTCGTCCATCTGAGCGGTGAAGGATCGGCTCCGGCATCCAATAGCACGTTCACGGCATCGAATCGGCCGAATTGAGAAGCCACACTCAGCGGCGATTCTTCGTAATTCGTCTCACAATCAACGTCAGCGCCCAGCCGGGTCAAAAGCTGCGTCATGGGAACGAGCTGAGCGTCATCAAACAACTTATACATGACATGGACAAGAACGGCGTATCCTTTGCTTGAAACGAAATCAATGTTGGCACCAGCGTCAGCGAGAAACTGGACCTTTTCTTGATCACCTGAACAGGCGGCCAATACCAACGGCTGCATTCTCTCGCCATCAACCAAAGCGTTTACATCGGCTCCAGACTCTACGAGAAAACGAACCATGGAAACATCGGCAACTCGACTCTTCGACGCGTGGGCCAATGGTGTCAGATCGTTTTCATCTCTGGCATCGATCGATATTCCATTCTCGATCAGCTTGCAGACAGACTCCACATCTTGTGTCTTCGCGAGTTCATGTATTTCCAATTGAGGCACCCATTTGAATGATGTTGCCAATGTGTCTACGGACTTGCGACGTCATCACCGGACGGATGCAACGCTAAGAATCAGATTAGACGATTTAAAGTGTGACAATTGTTCGCCATCATTTCATTCGCGTTTACACGTCAGTCTTTGTTCGCATCGCATTGACGCTGATAGCTCTCATTTTAGTGAAGTATAGCAGCCGACCTGCGGGGAGCGTTCAGTCGCTGCCTGTCATCCAATGGAACTTCGACAGACGAGACTCTTGCCACTGGCTGGCACCATCTTACACTCGTTTGTTTGGCACTTTCGCGGCTCCCCGCACGTCCACGCGTACATCAATATCGCTGATTTGAAATCAACCTAGCGTTTCACTCGTATTCGAAACGCTCTCGCCACCGGCCCGTTACGAATAGGGCTTCGAAGCACAATGGCAACGCTACAGCGGATCTGCGTTTACGAATACAAGCACGCAGCGCTAGCGAGTGAGTAATGGAATTCACACGCTGTCACTGCGTGCTTGTAGCTAAAGGTGCTCTACGCAAAGAAATTTGCTACGGCGTTCCGCGGAGAAAAAATCCTGATGCCCATCGTAAAAAACTTGGCCCCTGGAGCAGCTGGCCCTCGCTGGGTAGCTGTATCGATAAATCGTCGACAAAATTGATCAATCCTGGCCCAACGGACGCTTCCATGCCACTCTTCAACAACAAGACCTGCAAAATCCTTACCTTCAAGCCTTGGATCTTTGCGGTAGCGATTGCGGTTTGTTCCAGTTTTACGCCATCGGTCGAAACCCAAGCTGCGGATCTGGACGAGGCAAATGATGCCAGCGCGGACTTGATTGACCAGCAGAACCAGTTCGGTCTGCAGTTGTGGAAGGAGCTGGCCACCCGAGACAACAAGAATCTTTTCTGTTCGCCGATGAATGTCCACACGGCCCTCTCGCTCCTCGAGCCTGGTGCCGACGGCGAAACGCGAGCCCAGCTTCGCCGTCTACTCTACGGAGACCAAGCCACTGCCGCGGCCGCTTACCCCGACTTCGTTCGATTGATGACTGACAATAAGCAAACAGGCGTCAACATTGAAATGGCTTCTCAGCTTTGGACACGCTCGGGACTAACGCTGTTACCGGCTTATCGGTCATCGCTCTTGAATCGCTCATCCGGCATCGAGCAGCTCGATTTCAAAGGCCAACCAGAAGCATCGCTTGAAACGATCAATGACTGGGTCAAGGACTCCACCAACGAGATGATTGACTCGATCGCAACTCGAGACAACGTTAGGAAAGACACCCAGTTATTTCTTGCCAGTGCCATTTACTTCAAGGGCAAGTGGACGAATGAGTTTACAAAAGCTGCCACGCGTCCCATGCCGTTTCATCTTGCAAATGAGACCACGATGATGACGCCTATGATGCGACGTTCGATGTCAATTCGCACGGTCGACTCGGACGGTTTTCGAGTGGCTTTCTTGCCCTACGGCGACCAGGTCCGCCGCATGGAGATGGTGGTCTTGCTTCCAAACGAAGGAATCAATGTCGATAAAATGCTCCAGGGCATGGATGCGTCGGGGATGGAAACCTTGCTTCGCAGTCGTGGTCGCATCACCCCAACCATCGTCATGATGCCCAAGATGAAGTTCGCAACGGAGTACAACCTAGTGGAAGCTTTAGAATCGCTCGGTATGCCTCAAGCTTTTACAGACCGAGCAGACTTCAGCGGCATCACCAGCGATGAGCGTTTGAAGATATCGAGTGTGGTTCACAAAGCCGTGATCGAAGTCGACGAGCAAGGCACCGAAGCCGCGGCAGTAACCGGCATTAGCATGGCTAGAGCGACATCCGTGGCACCGTCACCAATCATATTCAAGATGGACCGCCCCTTCGCGTTCATGATCCGCGATCGCGAAACCGGCTCCATCCTCTTCGTCGGACGATTCAACCGTCCCCAACAGCCGGAGTAGCCAGTCGCCAACGACGCCACTATCGCGACCGACGACAGCTACAATACCGAGTTGAGAAATCGTGATCTCAACGAGAATCTGAACCAATGCCAAGAGTCTTCAATTTCTGGTCGACGACGCTCATCGTTTTGACGATCTGCCTCGGCGATATGGTGATTGGTTCGCAGCCCAAGGCCGTTGTCCGATGGGATTTCGATGACGATGCGCTCGCATCTCTGCAGACTCACGGCGACGTCAAGACAGATCAGTCGGGGCCGCGACCGCCAAGATTTGAAGACTTGGATCCGAAAAATAAAGCGATACGCCTGACTGGGAACGGGTACCTTTCTCTCGAAGATCCGGGAGCCAATAGCGAGTACGACTTTGGCAATGGCGATGAGATCACGTTGGAGGCATGGGTCAAAGTTGACCAGGCGCGACGTGGCCAGAACATGTACCTCATTGGCAAGGGCCGCACGCACGGGCCAAAAGCCACGTCTCGCGACAACCAGAACTGGGCCCTACGCGTTGTCTATGACGGTAGCAAAGCTCAGCTAAGCTTTCTCTTTGCGACCGAACGTTCGAAGCAACAAACCGATAACCACAAAAATGACCATTGGCATCGATGGACTTCAAGCGATGGTTTCGCGCTGCGATCGGGATGGCACCATGTGGCTGTCGCCTACCGCTTTGGCGAGCCCGATACGATACGCGGCTGGATCGACGGCAGCCTCACGATAGGAACTTGGGACATGGGTGGTTCCACCACGCGATCACCCATTGTCGATGATGACGAGATTTGGATTGGCTCATCGCTTGGAGGTAACGCGGGAAATAGTTTCCGAGGGCTCATGGACGGAGTCGCCGTTCATCGAAACATTCTCGATGACACGGTAATCGCCTCTCGCTATCAACCTACCATGCCACCACCAACGCCGATTCAGTCGATGCCGGATGTTGGCAGCATTGAATCGAACAGCGTATCAGTCTGGTTAATGGAAGACGTGGCGAGCGATTCAGATTGGATCGATACAGCCTTGCGGACCTCAGACGCGGCCATGCAATACGCGCTTCCTCATTTCTTATTTCCTCGCATTCCGCTCCGATACGACAGCCGGGGAATGAGAAAAGCGTGGGAATCGCCTGTTCTTGCTCGAATGGCAAGCGATGTTGCCTTGCCGTCGGGGAAGCATCGCTTCCTG
>JBCCKZ010000178.1:0-9349 GCA_039027135.1 Planctomycetota bacterium | reverse complement strand
TCCGGAAACTGCATGACTGGATTGTATCGCTGTCAACTTTGATTCGAAAGCAAAGCAGAATGACTTAAGATAGCTTCCGCGAACGGTGAGCCATTATTTGAGGTTGCCAGTGGAGGCGACATTGCAGGGGTGAACACTTAATCTCTCGTTCGAATCCCTAACTCGCCTCGCATCAACGCAATTCGGACATACTCCCAAACCTCGGGCAGTCTCGACATGGGCAAGCAATAACTGGCCTCTGAACTAAGGCTCAATCGTGACGTTGTTTTCGACGCGTCGAACCCCTGGCTCGAGAGACATCAACAGTGCACTACGACGCTTTGCGGCCTCGTTTTGAACTGTCCCCGAGAGAACGGCTGTGCCGTCAACGACCGACACCTCCACTCCCGAAACTCCCGCTCGCACCGGAGTATCACGAAGACGATAGGTGGCGCGACGACTGACTGTCTGGGCAGCCTGAGGAGGCAGCGTGATTCCACTTCGCAAACGGACACGAATGGAAGACTGACCGTTGGCGCCGCCGCGAGCCCCATTATTACCGAAGCCACCAAAACCTCCGAAACCACCAAATCCGCCACCGAACCCACCGAATCCACCAAGGCCGCCTGCACCACCTCCACCGAAGGGCGAGGTACTGGCATTCGTGAGTGATCGATTTCCAACGGACGTTCCGGCGGCTGCCGTGCCGACGCCGTCACCACGATCAATGCCGCCTTGAAAAGCGTCAGCACCACCGTTGAATGCCTCCGACGCGGCCGTCGAACCACCGATACCAGTGCCTGTTTGGGTACCAGTCCCGGTTCCCGTACCCGTACCCGTACCCGTTGTTGGGACCTGAGCACGATCGCTTCCTGTTTGTTGGGCAGAAAGCGGCTGAACACCCAAAGCGAGGAAGAGGGCAGCGACGATCGCTTTTTTTTGATAGTTGTGTCAGCGAAGATGGATCGAGGTATCGGCTCATGGGGCTCTCGCAGCGTCTTATCGGACTGGTAAAACTTACCGATTCAATTTAGTCGCCTCACGCCAATTCGACATCCGTTGTCCGATCCGAACTAAAGTTTTGGAATTCGATCCAAGATTAGACCGGCATAATCGAATTCAGCCGGATGACCCTTCCACCGATTTCAGCGAGTTCTTCATGACTCAGAAGATTTTCACCATTTGGCTGACCGGTTTGGTCATTTCCATCGGCATTTGTGATTCGCGGGTGCTGGGCCAGGGCAGGTATTCCGCCGCAGCCAAGCCATCGGAAAATCAGTCCGTGGGGGCTCCGCATTTGTTGCCCGTTGACACGATGGCTTATGTGCGGATTGCCGATCTCATGGAGGCCCGTGAGATGTTCGGCGAAACATCGGTCGGACGCATGATGAACGATCCCCAGATCGCCCCCATCATGTCGGACACGTATAGCGTGCTTCGTGACGGTTTCGAAAAGATTGGCCAGCAGATCGGTTTATCGCTGGATGACATACTCGACATTCCGCAGGGTCAAATTGCCATCGCTGCGGTCCCTGGAAATCTCTCAATTGAGCAGATTGAGCAAGTCGAAACCCGTGCCGCTGAGGAGGACGACGAGTCACCCGAAGCGATTCAAAGACGGCTTCGCCGCAAACGTCAGATTCAGAACAGCATCTCAGTCGTGCTCATCATGGACGTCGGCCCGCGCCGGCCAACACTGGAAACCGTTCTCGAGGCGGTGGAAGCCGAAATCAGCAAGAACGGCTTCGTTCGCCGCACAGAGACGGTCGCTGGCTACGAGCTAGTTCGCCTGATGCCCCCTCGGGCCGGCCGCCAAGAGTTCCAATACTCGTTTCACGGCGACACATTCCTCTTCGGATGGGGATACGACACCGTTGGAAGTTCGCTGCGTCTTTGGAAGGACTTTGATGACGGCCTTGACTCAACCACAGAAACGTTAGCGACCAGCAATGAATTCGCAACGCTGATCAGCCGATGCATCGGTGAGGAAAGCACGCGCCCACAATCAACCTTTTATGTTGACCCCCATGAGATCATCGGAAGGCTTGTCAAACGAGGCGGCGCCGCAGGGCTGGTATGGCCGCTGATTGAAGGACTTGGTCTTGGCAAGCTTCGCGGGATCGCGGGAAGCAGCTTTTATGGTGATGGAGAAATCGAAGCGGTATCCCATCTACACGTCGGTATCGATCCACCGCGCGATGGTTTCTTTGGCGTTGTGCGTCCGCAAGAAGTCGACCCGACACCACCAAATTTCATTCCCTCAGATGTGGGCTCGTATACAACTCTCGGCTGGCGTTTCGACAAAACCTACGAGAACGTTGAGAAGATCCTCGCTCGTTTCGGCAACACAACACTATTAGCCGAGCAATTTGAACCCTTCATCAAGCAGCGGTTGGACATCGATGTTCGCCGCGTACTTGAAGAGGAGCTCGCCGGACGCCTAATCGTCTCACGTTGGTACGAGCCGCCAAATCGAATCAACAGCCTCACCTTTGGGGTGGCCATTGAATTGAACGACCCAAGCTTTGCGAAAGAGCTTCTCGACCGAATGGACCAGAAGTTTGGAGAGTTCTTTAAACGAGAGTCAATCAATGGGCAAACGGTTTATCTCGCACCGACGGGCAACGGGCCAAACAACAATGGCAACCAAGCTTTCAAGTTTAGGAGGCCGACTCCAACCATGATGGTGCTTGGCGATTGGCTGGTCCTCACTGACAGCCGAGAGTTCAGCACTCAGATGATCAGGGCTTGGAAAGACACAGAAGGTCGTTTGATCAATGATCCTCAATTCGAGTTTGTCACTGGCGAGCTGAGCGACAAACTTGGTGGCGAGGAACCGTTTCTGGTTTCTCTGCTGGATGCAAGCCAAGGCTTCAAGACCATCTACACAATGCTCGAGGCAGGCATTGCATCCGGCAGGGTTGGCGAAGGCATGGAGGGAGACATGAAGGAGCGAGTCGACGAGCTGCTGACCAAACACAAGCTCCCGCCATTCGAAACGCTTGAAAAGTACTTCGCCCCCACCGGGTTTGTTGGCTATGACGAACCCGATGGAATCCACGTCGCGGGCTTCACTCTGAGGGCACCCGAGGATGACTAGACACCCCATCGGCGATTGAGACGACAGTGTTTACACTGCCCAAATCGCTGTTCGCATTGGGTGAATCGGCGACCTGAGTTTCAGATCGAGACTCAGGTGTTTCGTTATTCAAACTCGATGGGAATGCATGTCGACGCGTCGCCGCGCTCGGGAGGTCGTGCTGCAGCTGCTCTACGAGGCCGACCTGAACGAGCCTCGCAGCGCTGAGCTCGCGCGGAAGTTTTTTCTATCGCGAATGCAGGGCCGAAACGCACTGACCGACTTCGCGTTTCGCTTGTTCCAGGGAGTCATCGCCGAACGCTACCAGATTGACCAACAACTTGGTCAGTTGGCAAATCGGTGGAGCGTGTCGCGGATGCCAGTTGTTGACCGAAACATCCTTCGGCTGGGTGCCTTCGAAATCGTTCACTCGGAGACACCACCAACGGTCGCCATCAACGAAGCCGTCATCTTGGCAAAGCGATACAGTGATGTAAAAAGCCCACGTTTCATCAACGGGGTGCTCGACAAACTAGCCAAATCGAAGAACGGCGATGCGAATATTTCCGCAAGCCCAGAAACCGATGATGGCTGAGCCGGCCGTTTCAAACGAGGCGGCGGTCAACGAAGAACAGCTGGCTCGCGGATACCGCAAACGCGGAATCATTGGCGTCGCACTCATGGCCTTACTGGCAGGCCCGCTCATCCTGGGTTCGGACTTCGCGATTGAATCCCTTTTCAATCGCCCCAACGAATGGGTACCGACATCGCTACCCGAAAGAGTGGCGTTTGATGAGTTTGCGAGCCAGTTCCCGGCAGCTGATATCATCCTGGTCAGCTGGCCCGGGTGCATTTTAGAAGACGAAAGTCTGCAAGCCTCGTCCGATCTTTTGTCGCAATTGGTGGACGCAGAAGACGACTCGGAAGAAATTAACGAGGCCAACGAGGTTCAAGAAGCAATTGGGAAAGAGGAAGTCCCAAACGAGACCGAAGAAGACAGTTCTTCGGCGTTCATTGCAAGACTTTGGGAGGCTTGTCACGGCGAGGCGCCACTCGTCGCCGTCACGAGCGGCACCGAGATCATCGATCGCATGACATCCGGTTCGGCTCGCATTGGACGCAAGTCTTCCATCCGACGTTTAGAAGGAACGCTTGTGGGCGAAGATGGCGAGAGCACCTGCCTTGTCATTTCTCTTTCCGAGGCCGGCTTGATCGCTCGCCGAACAGTGATCCCCGAGATTCGTCAGAAGATCGCAGAGATCGCTGGCCTATCGAGTTCAGACATCGTACTGATTGGCAACCCTTTCGATGGGACCGTTGTCGACGACGAGAGCATTCGCTCTATCAATCGCTACTCACCCCCTTCAGCGATCGTTGCAGCGGTCCTTTGCTTTTTGTTCTTGCGATCGATTTACATGACCGGTGCGGTCGTCATTGTGGCTGTGCTTGGCCAGGGCTTGGTGCTTTCGGCAGTGTACGCGTCGGGCATTCCCATGAACGCGGTCTTGATCGTTTTACCGCCACTCGTATTTGTGTTGACGGTGAGCTCTGGAATTCACCTATCCAACTACTTCTTGGATATCCATCGAGAGTTTCCCGGATTGCCAGCCGCGATTGCGGCGCAGCAGGCCATGAAGGCGGGAGTGCTGCCATGCTGCCTAGCAACCGGCACAACGGTCGTTGGCTTGCTTTCGCTTTTGTTGGTGAGACTCGAACCCGTCAGGATTTTCGGCGGAGTGGCTTCGCTGGGAGTCTCGGCAACGCTGGCGATGCTAATCTTGGTTTTGCCAGCTGCGATGCTGTTGTCGGCCAGACGCGAACCATCCGCCCAAGACCCCGAGGCCGCCCAAGACCCCGAGCCTGAAGGAGCACACAACACGGCTCTATGGAATTTCGTTCGCAAACGCCTCACGCGTCCTTGGCTCATCATCATCATCTTCATTGGATCGGCTCTGGTGCTTTCAACGGGGCTCGGCCAGCTTCGTAGCAGCGTGAACGTGCCGCGAATGTTTCTTCCCGATAGCGACATTCGTCGGAATTACGACTGGTTCAGCGAACACATCGGGCCAACGACGATGGGCGAGCTAGTCCTTGACTTTCAAAAAAACAACAGCCTAGAAGATCCGCTGCCCAGCCCTAGCGAGAGACGCCGAGCGGCACTTGCCGTCCAGAAGTCTGTCTTGGAGCGTCCCGAAGTCGGCGCGGTGCTATCCGTGCTCAATTTCATCCCACCGATCCGTAAGGGCTTCAGCATTCGAGGCAACATCATTGATCAACTTATCAATGATCCCGAGTCGGCAGTTCGAGACCTCAACTACATCGCCGACACCCCTGAGGTTCAGCGCTGGAGAATGTCCATCCGCATGCACCAAGACGAAGATGCGGATATTGGCCAAGCAATCGAGAGAATTCGAGCGACCGCTGAACGTGCTTTGAGCGAGACAGAAGTCGAAGCGTCAATCGTGATGACCGGTTCGGTCGTGATCGTTCATCGCTCTCAAGAGATCCTGCTGCGGGACTTGTTTCGATCATTTGTGACAGCCTTTGGCTTCATTGCCATCGTGATGATCTTGATGCTCCGCAGCATCGTCGGTGGATTGGTAGCGATGCTGCCAAATCTGTTTCCGACGGTGGCGCTTTTTGGGGTCATGGGCCTCATAAAGATGCCTCTCGATATTGGTTCGGTGATGTCGGCCTCAGTCGCTCTCGGAATTGCCGTTGACGACAATGTCCACCTACTTTCTCGCTTCGGTGCTCGCCGGGCACGCGGCCTTGGCCAGATCCGCTCCGCGGTGGGAGCCGTCCAACAATGCGGTGGTGCAATGATTCAAACCACCGTCGTTTGTGGACTGGCGCTGATGGCTTATTGGTTCAGTGATTTTGTACCAACGAGCCGATTCTCATTGCTGATGTTTTCGCTGCTCAGCACGGCATTATTCTGCGCGGTTGTCTTTATGCCTGCATTGATGGCAAGCCGCTTGGGCCGCTGGCTGGCCCGACCCATGGGATGCGAAGACTCCGCTACGGTCACCAAGGATTAAGGCGAACTCGCCGCCCGCAACGGGCTGGACTTGTACGTCGCCACCCAGCCAATTAACCTAATCGACGCACCGGAGTATCATTCCACCACGCAAACGAGCATTCATTTCTGATGGCCAAGAAGAGTAAAAAGTCGTCCAAGAAAAAAGCTAGCAAGAAACGCTCCACCAAGAAGGTGAGCGGCATCAAAGCAAACAAAAAAAAGACAAGCAAAAAGAAGGCCTCCAACCGAACGGCCTCTTCTGGTGTGTCTGATCCCATGCGAAACATTCGACGCGTCGAGCGAAGCAGCCACCCGGGCGGCTACCTCGTCCGAATCACCCGCCGAGGCAAGCTCATGTCGGAGTACTTTCTTGACCAAGAGCATGGCGGAAAGAAAAAGTCCCTCGAAGCCGCCAAGAAGTTCCGCGATAGCGTGGAATCGAGCAAACCGCATTACACCGCCAAGCAGCTTGCTTCTCGAGGCCGGTCGAACAATACCTCGGGAACCGTAGGTGTTCGTCTGGTCACCGAAGCGGATCCGCGGTGGCCATCAAAACCCGAGTACGAGTACTGGGTCGCCCAGTGGAGCCCAGCGCCAGGCCAACGTCGCACGAAGCGTTTCTCGGTAGAGAAATATGGAAAAGAAAAGGCCTACAAGCTAGCCGTGAAGGCGAGGAACCAAGGCCTGGCCCAAGCGGATAGCTGAAACCTCGATTGCCCCCGAGTCGAAGGTCGAGTCGAAGGTACTCGCCCATGATGCTCCTCAGTGCCGTATCGGGCGTGCCTTCGGCTTTTGGTTGAACGTTGAAGCTCTCATAAATAACTGCCAGTCGATCACCGAGCGCGGCTTCGGCGCGCCGTGTGCAGTCCAAACACAGCTGGACCCAACTGATAATTGTGTCGATACCCAAGTTTTGCGGTATGGTTATGAATAACGCTTGTCTCTTCTCTCGCGATTGATGGCCGCGGCGATGCCTGAATCCGATTCCACCATCATCAATACCGCTGGCGGTGCTTCTCCGCCAGTAGCCGGTGGAGGATTACCCCAACCACCGCCGCCGCCTGCCCCACCAGCATTCTCGCTGCAACCGGTACAACCGCAGCCAGCCCCCGCTCAATTGAACCCGGCTCGGCCATCGGGAGTGGCAGGACCAGACAATCCAGCCGTCACATTGGGCAGCGCACCCCATCCCGTTCGCCCGGCGGGCGATATGAGTTCCCGCGCCACCCCGGGCTCGGTGAGACCGGACCCAGTCTTCGCGCAATCGCAATCGGCGGATTCAGCAGGCCCCCGAGATAACGCTCCACATCAAGACGAGTACCTCGAGGAAGAAGAATCATTCTTCGAGGAAATGCTGAGGGAAACGCCCGCCTGGCTGATCAGCCTTGTCCTGCATCTCTTCATTTTGCTGATCCTGGCTTTCATCACTTTCCCGACGAGCGTCGGTAGTCAGGCATTGACACTTTTCGCAGGCACCTCGGATCCCGGCGAACAGTTCGAATTGGCCGAATTCACGATCGATCCGGTCGAACTTGATTCGATTGAGTTCGAAGAATCGGCTCCTGACATTACCAGCCCCAGCGAAGAAGTCCTGGCTTCGAAGGAAGCTTTCGAGATCAAGGTCGTTCCGATCGAACAGATCAAGACTGAGGTCGCCACCGCGGCGATTGCCGGTGAGGCCGCCAACGTAGAGGCGGCAAGTGGATCCATGTTCGCGGGACGAAGCGGAGCAACCAAACAGGCCCTGCTGGATCTCTATGGCGGCACGCCCCAGACGGTCGAGGCCGTCAAGCTTGGGCTGGAATGGTTAGCCCGAAACCAGCTGGACAACGGCAAGTGGAGCCTCCGCGGCCCCTACTCCGATGGAGCATTTCAAGAGAACTACGTCTCGGCAACCGCGATGGCCCTCATTGCATTCCTTGGTGATGGCCATACTCAGCAATCTGGTGACTACATTGAGAATGTCTCCAAAGGCCTTGATGCTTTACTGGGCATGCAAATCTACGACGGGGGATTTGACGTCATCCGAAGCAACAACTGGGCTGCTTACGCGCACGCTCAAGCAACGATCGCCCTTTGCGAATGCTACGCGATCACTGGCGAATCGCGATTAAGGGCCCCGTGTGAGGCGGCACTTCGGTATTGCATCGAAGCACAAAGTCCGCAAGGCGGTTGGCGGTATGTTCCACGAGGCGATAGCGATACGTCCGTCACGGGATGGTATGTAATGGCACTCAAGAGCGGCGAGTCCGCTGGTTTCGAAATCCCAACGACCGTTTGGAACGGCGTGAGTCGTTTTCTCGATTCAGTGGGACGTGGGGGCGGTGCCGCGTATGCCTACGTTCCAACAGAACCCCCCTCAACCACTATGACGGCCGAGGGAATGCTATGTCGCCAGTACCTAGGCTGGTTGCGTGAGCACCCCGCTATGTCCAGGGGGCTAGAGTTGCTAATCGATCAAGAGAACTTCAGCCCTCGGACAAGGAATGTCTACTACTGGTACTACGCCACCCAAGCGCTTCACCATTACGGTGGCAATCTATGGGATTCATGGAATGAGCAGATGCGAGTGGACCTGCCGGCCATGCAAATCGGGCGTGGCAGGGAGGTGGGTAGCTGGGCTCCCCAAGGCGATCGCTATGGACAGCAAGCAGGACGGCTCTACACGACCTGCCTGTCGATCTACTGCCTTGAGGTCTATTACCGCCACATGCCGCTGTACAAATTCCAATTGGACTAGCGGCCTCTTTGCGTAGCCTTGCCAAGTTGGAATCATTGGCCAACACTACATGAATTACGGCTACCCCGCACTTAAGAGAATTCCCTAATGGATTTGATTCCGCCGGTCGCGGCAAGTTCTTACCAGGCCTACCAACGACAACGCCAACTCACCCTTGGCGATTTGTTGCTAGAGAACCGCATCGTCTTTCTGCAAGGCGAGATCTACGATGGCAATGCCAACGAGATCTGCATGAAGCTGCTTTATTTGCAGAGCGAGAACCGTCGCAAAGACGTCCACTTTTATCTGAATAGCCCCGGCGGTAGCGTGACCGCGACGCTGGCGATTTACGACACGATGCAGATGCTTTCGTGCCCTGTGGCTACCTATTGTGTCGGACAGGCCTGCAGCGGCGCCGCCGTACTCTTGGCGGGTGGTGCAGCGGGTAAACGTTTCTGCTTGCCTCATAGCCGAGTGATGGTCCACCAGCCGCTTGGTGGCGTCAGCGGCCAAGTGAGTGATATCGAAATTCAGGCCGCTGAAATGTTCC
>JBCCKZ010000177.1:0-9463 GCA_039027135.1 Planctomycetota bacterium | reverse complement strand
TCTTGTCTCGGCAGGCTACCCCAGTCGCTGGCAACCTTGGTCACCGGGCGACGTCAAAGCAGAGTCGACGCCGTGGACAATCAGAGAATCGGATGAGTCATTCAGTGCACGGTGTGAAAATGGCTCATCCGATCAATGGCTGAGGTATTACCACAACGTTGCCTTCCCCAATGAATGGAAGGCTGCTGCTGAAGGTCGATCACTCGCCAATGTGAACCCTCGACGATCTCGCGCCATTACCGATTTCTACGCCTACAACAGCGGACTCTTTGTTCCCTCAAGGTACGTTTACTCACGACCACCGGGCTCGAGTGCTTTGGAACAGCGGTCCCCGCTGGGCAATGTCATCAAAAAGATCTCTTCAATCTTTGTGAGCGACGCGACCTTCGATCCCGCTTACCGAAGCGCAGACCTGGATCAGTTTGGCCGTGTCCTCGAGATGGTACCTCGGCAATCATTCAACGCGATCACCGATACGACAGGAAATCACTGGGTCGGAGACCTCCTTCTCGAGTCAACCGTGGACGTCAGTGAAGGATGCGAGTCATTGCAATTTGAGATTGTTGAAGCGGGCGTGAAGTACCGTTGTGAACTAGACTTCGCAAACCAAACCGCGACCATGAAAATTCTTGATGCCATTGACGGTCGCTTGGAAGCACTCCCCTTCAGCTCCGGAAAAACATCAGTCACTGCGAAGATCGACTGGAAGGCAGGTTCGACCGAATCCATTCGCATGACCAATGCGGATGATCGAATACAGTTTTGGATTGGTGGGGAGGAGCTCACCTTTGAAGGTGGCACCGAATTCGACTCAAGAAACTTTCGAGATGGGCTTTCAGATCGCCCCTACTATTCTGAAAGCGACCCACTTGATGCTGCTCCCGTTGGCATTGCCGCAAGTGGATCGGTGGAGATCGAGCACCTCAAGCTGATGCGAGACAAGTACTACATTGCGACAAAACTCTGCGAAGGCTCGCAAGTTCAAGACTATGACTTCACCGGCTTTGCAGCTCAAAGTGGAATACCAAACCCACCACTACGAGAGATTCGAACCGTTTTGATTTCGCCCCAAATGTGGGACATCTTCCCGGCATGGGAAACGCGACGGACGGTTTCGTTTGATCTTCGTGATGATCAGTTTTTCCCAATGGGGGATAATAGTCCCGGATCATTGGACGCGCGTTGCTGGACGGGAAAACTATCTCGAGTTGGATTGCCCGAAGATATCGCCCAGACAGCACGAAGATGGAATCAAGACTCTTTCGTTCGCCGGGAGTTACTTGTCGGCCGCGCCGTGTCCGTCATCTGGCCTCACTCATGGAATCGCCCCGTTCCCTTCACCCCGAATGTGAAGCAGATGAAAGCGATTAGGTAGCTAACGAGAAGGAATATTCCCAACGTGACGAGCGGCGTGGTCGCTGGTTTCTACAGAACGGAGAGCTAAAGGTAACTCGTTTGCACTTGGAAAGACTCCCAGAAGCCTAACCCTGTGGCACGAACTGGTAGAGCTGATCACCTCTTTGGATCTTAAGCGGCAAACGAATACCTTGGCGATCCGCGTCGAAAAGTACTTTCCCAAACTCCTCGAGTGACTCGAAGGGATAGTCATTTAAGCCAATGATTACATCGCCAACTTGCAATCCATACTCGTCGGCCTCTTTGCCAGCTTCGATTCCAGTGATGATCAACCCACTCGTTCTCGACGGCAATCCATACTCACGATTCAGTCGTTCGTTGGTGAGCTGCATCCGGGCCCCAAACTTCCGTAACGCGGGGTTGAACTGAGCCATTCGCTCAGCCGTTCGTTCTTCAAGACTCACGGGGATCGATAAACGTGATCCGTTGCGATTGACATCTAGTTGAATCGTCTCACCCGGACGCTTAGAAGCAATCGCGTTGCGAAATTGAGGTCCTCCAATCACGGGTCTTCCATCAACTCGCGTGACAACATCTCCCGCCTGTAAACCCGCCAACGCTGCCGGTTGACCATCAAGGACTCTTTGAACCAAACCACCCTGGTTCACCTTCAAGTCAAAACGATTGGCAAGCTTAGGATTGATGCTTTCCACCTGAGCACCCAGGAAACCTCGGCGGACTTGCCCGAACTCGAGGATCGAATCAAGCACGGGCACTGCCATGGCTACCGGAATGGCGAAGCCAATTCCCGCGCTAGCACCACTTTTGGAAACTATTGCCGTATTGATTCCGATCAATTCACCTTGCAAGTTGACAAGAGGACCACCGGAGTTCCCAGGATTAATAGCCGCATCGGTTTGCAGGAAGTCCTCAAAACCATTTCCATCGTTGATGATTTGCTGAACCCGATTCTTGCCACTGATAATGCCCGCAGTCACCGTTTGATCGAGACCAAAGGGACTGCCAATTGCCAAAACCCAATCACCCACCCTGGTCGCATCCGAATTTCCAATGGGTGCGGCGCGAAGGTTGTCGACCGGGATTTTGAGAACTGCCAAATCCGTGGCGGGATCTGTACCGACAATCTCTGCTTTGATGACACGCCCATCAAACATCTCCACCGTGACCTCGTCGGCATCCTCGATCACATGGTTATTTGTCAAAATCACACCGTTGGGACGGATGATGACACCGGAGCCTTCCCCCTCTTGTTCCTGCCGTATCGCTGGCAAGCGGCGTCCAAATAAATCGCGGCTACGGCGAATTTCAACAACCTGCACGGTGCTAATCGAAACCACACTTGCTCGCATCGATTCAGCAACCCGGCGAAATGCTGTGGAAAGGTCTTCGGCCGTCGAAATCGGTACCGGTCCACCAGCGAGGTTCTGCGCGTTGCTCGACGCGGTTCTCGACGGCGCAACGGATTGAAACTGAGCCATGCTGAGCTCGGGCATGGAAGCCAAAACAAGACTGAGCCAACCCGCCAAGAAGGCGATATCAGCATTTGCTCTAACGGGTTTCATGCATTTTCCTCGGGCAAGAGAAGTCTCGACAACGACAACACAAATATTACGGTACGTTTGTTTGGAACGGTATTTCCAGGTACCACCGCTATCCCTTTGGAGATAGTCATTGTGCTAGGCTGTCGCTAGACGGCCTTCGTGGCCGACAAAGTAGGAATACGAGGACATTATTCCACGCAAGCCAACACGGGGAAGATCATGCGGGACACGATGACGGTCATTTTGGCCGGGGGCCGAGGAACCCGGTTGGAGCCGCTTACCCGCGATCGTGCCAAGCCAGCCGTCCCGTTTGGTGGTATTTACCGAATCGTTGATTTCGTACTTAGCAACTGCCTTAATTCGGGAATGCGACGCATTCTGTTGCTGACTCAGTACAAAGCCAGATCCCTCGATCGGCATATCAACCAGGCCTGGCAGGGCTACTTCGTCCGAGAATTGGGTGAGTTTTGCGACGTCGCACCGCCCCAACAACGTCTCGACGACTCGTGGTACCAAGGCACTGCCGATGCCGTTTACCAGAATATCTACGCTATCGAGCGAGAGCGTCCCGAGCACATCGTGATCTTGGGCGGCGATCACATCTACAAGATGAATTACAAGTCGATGGTTGACTTCCACAAGCAAGTTGACGCCGACATCACGATCGGTGCCCTCAAGGTTTCTCGCGATGAAGCCAAGCAATTCGGTGTCATGCAAATTGACCTCGATCATCGAATCGTAGGCTTCGAAGAAAAGCCCGCTGAACCGAAGACACTACCCGAGGACTCGGATGCCGCCTTGGCATCAATGGGGATATATGTCTTCAAAGCCGATTACCTCTATCAGCGGCTTTGTGAGGACGCCACCAAAGCCGGAAGCTCACGCGATTTCGGAAAGAACATCATTCCTTCCGCCATTGAAGAGGATCGCGTTTTTGCATTCCCATTCATGGACGAAAACGGAAAGACCGAAGCCTATTGGCGTGACGTCGGAACGCTCGACGCTTATTTCGAGGCCTCGATGGACCTGATCCACGTCGATCCGCAATTGAATCTCTATGACGACCAGTGGCCCATTCGAGCCAATCATCCCCAACTGCCTCCACCTAAGTTCGTATTCGGCAGCGAAGGCAAACCATCGGTGCGTCGTGGTGAAGCGTTGGATTCGATTGTTTGCCAAGGCTCAATCCTCAGTGGAGGTCGTGTTCAACGAAGCATCATTGGTCCCGGTTGCCGTATCAACAGCTATGCCACCGTCGAGGACGCTATCCTGTTTGACAATGTCGACGTGGGACGGCATTGTCAGCTCCGAAGAGTCATCGTTGATAAGGGCGTTGTCATTCCGCCGGAGACAAAGATCGGCTTCGACCGGGCCGCCGATCAAGCAAGGGGCTTCACGGTGACCGATAGCGGTCTAGTCGTGATCGCTCGCGATGATGAAATCGCAGTCGACGCTTCCGTAGCAGCAAGCTAAGCCGGCATGTGGATTCAGAGCACCGTTCCGTTGACTCCAGTCTTGAGTGCCGCGTTACTCAGCGTGGTGCTCCTGGCGGTGGGAGTTGCCATCGGGTACCGATGGGGCCGCAACACTCAAACGCTCAGTGCCGAAAGCTTAAAGCAGACTGAGCGCGAGCAGCTACTCAGGCTCTTGCAGGGCTTGGCCAAATGGATGAACGAGTACTCGGGCAATGTCACCGATTACCAGAAAGACCTTGTCGAAATTCACTCGGCACTGCGTAACGATGCCAATGATCCTGAAACCAATCGCATGATGGTGCTGCTGCGCCAGATCATGGACAAGAATGCAGAACTGCAATCGCGATTGGACGTCGCTGAGAAACAACTACAAACCCAGACTGAACAGCTCGAGAGTTATCTCACCGAAGCCCGCACAGATGGTTTGACAGGGCTACTGAATCGTCGCGCATTCGACCGTGCCGTTGAAGATGCTTTCGAGAGTTTCCGCCAGGGTGGTACGGGTTTAAGCATCGCGTTGGTCGACATCGATAAGTTCAAATCCATCAATGATACCTATGGTCATCAGGTGGGTGACGAGGTCTTGCGTTCCGTTGCCGTAGCACTTCGTCGAGAACTGAACACCGCCAAGATGGTCGCAAGGTTTGGCGGTGAGGAGTTTGCAGCGTTATTTGAGGGTCCCGTTCGTGAAGCATCCCAGAAGCTGAGTGATGCTCGACGTGAGATCGCGTCGAACCCCATCAATGTGGCTGGTGATGAGGTAACGGTCACCATCAGCGTGGGATTGGCACAATCCGGCGAAGATCTTGTTGTCGCGCCGGTCATACGTCGAGCGGACGAGGCCTTGTATGCGGCCAAGAAGCGAGGACGCAATCGTGTGTACTTCCACGAATCCGGTGCACCAGTGTTGTTCGGAGCGCCTGAAGTCGTATCAGACAACTCGCGTTAAACAAACGAAGACCTCAAGACTTGGTTTTGGAATCCGTCCGTGATGAGGCATCTGTTTAACCTAAGCAGCCGCCAGGCATCGATCTTTACCCAAGTTCGATCGTCTATATCGCCCATGCACAGGGTAGAGAAACGCGTTCTGCAAATACTCAAGCCCAACCGGAGAGCCAATTTGGTTTCTTGGTCAGCGAGCCAGCCGCATTTAAACTGGTGCTAGTGCGGTTGACTCGAACGAGCTGAACCAATTCCAGTGGTAAGATTGCATCATCTCCCGGGGCATGGGCCGATAGCGTTGCTCCGCTTCGAAGATGAGACCTTCAATTGTGACTTTGCCGTCTTCCTCTTTAACGGCTTCCCAAGGTCGCTCTGGTGCCTTGCAGGTGAGCCACTCACCACGATCCGTTTCAACGACAACATCAAACAAGTGCGTATCCCCTCGACGTCGAACGGTGGCTTCCTGACCGTTGCCCAATCGTACTTTTGATCCGATTGGAAATAACGAATTGGATGCGAGCAGTGCCTTGACGACGCGCGATTCAAACCGGCTCTTTGTCGATTGAAATAACAGATAGCTCATTGCGTGATGAGGATGATAATTCCATTGTGGTTCATCACTTATGAGTGTGTGAAAAACTCGACAAACATTCAAAATACGAGCATAGGGATGAATTCGACTACCGCTTAGACCAGCAGGAAACCCCGTGCCATCGTAGGCCTCGTAGGCGTGCCGCACACCGCCCACGACTTTCGCCGGCACACCGGGAAATTGTGTCAGCGCACGAACGCCGATCTCCGGGAACTTTCGGTACTCCCACAGGTCGACATCCGGCGATTCCCACATCTCAGACGCATGTGGAAAACCCATGATCTGACGACCAATGTCGCTAAGGAGTGCGGTCAAACCAAGCTGCAATGTCGCTCGACCGTCGTACTCCATTTGAGTTCCCACGGCCATCGCAGTCATGCTAAGCTTCATCAACCGATCCATGTCTCTCTGGCTACGGTTGTATCCGGTCTCACGAATTTCACTATGCACGCTGGCGAGCGTTTGGTCGTAGTCATCAACGATCGCATCGATGAACTGCTGCAGCCCGAAACTGATATCGGACACGTCAGGCAGGTATCCTCCCTGCACCGTTTCGTCCATATCTTGCAATTGATCCCGTGTCTGATCGATTACCCCTCGCACTCGGTTACGATGCTCTTGGCTGTAGGGTTTGTCGCCACACTTTTCGATGAATCGAAGCAAGGGCAGTGTACTGTCAGCCCACTTGGGCTTGGGAGCTCTTGATTGAACGTCACGACGTGACGCTGGACGCTTTTTACCCTGCAAGTCCAACGTGGAAACCGCAACTTCATCGACACCTCGATCGATCAGACCTTGCAGAACCTGGCGGGTAATTCGGGTTCCGATACCCAGAAGCAGAACTTCATTGGCATCGTAGATGGGCTCGCTGAGCTGAACCCCCACCGGCAGCGCATCGACCGGAATGATTTCGTGGCTGGGGTTCATGGATGGCTGCGGTCAACGCACTAGATGGGGTAGTTTCTCCGGAAGTATCCCGCCCGATTTTTGATCAGGCTCGAACTGAGCATGCGTTTTTCGGCAAGCCATGGAGCCGGATCGAAAGCCCCTGACGGTCATACCGGTATTAACGGCAACTACAGACCACTACCCGCAGATCGCAGACATTGGTGCCCGTGGGCCCCGATCTGAAAAGCCCATTGGCCTTTCTCAACAATGCTGTCGCATCGTTGCTCGCGATCGCCGACTCAACATCAAGATGAGAATCAACAATTCTTTCGTGGACGTCAGCATTGATAAAGCCACCCGCAGCATCGCATGGCCCATCTTCACCATCCGTCCCCGCAGATAGGAAAGTGAATCGCTTCCACTCCTCGTCGTCCAGCAGCCCAACAAGTTGCCGATAAACCTCCAGAACCAGCTGGGTATTGCGCCCGCCTTCGCCTCGAATCGATGGTTCAGCCAAACGGACCGTTGGCTCACCACCACTAATCAAGCAATCATGTTGGTGTTCGCTCTCCGTCCGCAGCATCGCGAGCAAACTTTTCACCATACGCTGGGCCACATCGCTTACATCGTCTTCCGATCGAGGACTCGAGTGCATAATGTGGTTTTTCCCGATCGACTCGGCCAAGATTCCCGCACCGTCAACCGCGATCGCATTGCTACCAACGACATGGATCGACGTAGTCATCCTCTCATCGTTTTCTTCCTTCGGCAGAGAGGCCTTATCAAGCACCTGATACACGGATTCGGGCAAAGTACGGCTTGAGTCGAATCGAGATAGGATCTCTTTCGCTTCATCGGATGAGTGCCCGCAATCAACCGTTGGCCCAGAAGCGATCAAATCGAGTGGGTCGCCGAGCACATCCGATAGCACCAGCGTGACCAATGCTTTACCTCGACATGCCGCCGCTAGTCCGCCTCCTTTGACGTCACTCAAATGGCAACGGACGATGTTGAGCTCTTCGATGTTTGCCCCCGACGCGGATAGATGGCGAATGGTGGCTAACTTGTCCTCAAGAGAAAGGCCTTCGCGTGGTAGCGGAAGTAAAGCACTGCCTCCTCCAGAGATCAGTGCAAACACAAGATCTCGCGGACCGGCACCACGCACAAGTTCCAAGATACGATGCGTACCCTCGATCCCTTCGTTCGTGGGCTCATTGACCCCTGCCGGCCGTCCCGGCCAAATCCGAACGTTGCCCATCCATCGCTCGAAAGGTGGATCGTCACTCGAATGATCGGGTACGTTGACATGCCCGCTCACCTCGATCGCGTCACCGATCACATCCATCAGTCCACCAGTCATCATTCGGCCTGCCTTACCCGCACCAACGACCAGCACACGATCAAATTCACTCCAGTTGAATACGGAACCCTCGATTTCGATGCCGTCCGGAGTCTTGATGACCGTATCCGAAATCAGCCTTTTTCCCCGAACTGCCTCTACTCCAGCCCACCAAATGTCCATCGCTTGTTGCGTCAGCGGATTCATCGTGCGAGATTGGCTCCATGAGCGAACAAAACACTGAAGCAACGTCCTCGCCACCCGAGAACATCACTCGCGACGAAGTAGCCAGCGAATACTTCGACACGCTTCAGCATGAGCCCTATCCCGTCCAAGAGGAAGCCTTGCTGAGCTACTTTGACGATGATGATAGCGATTCAACCCTTGGAACGGGCGTTTTGGTGTGCGCGCCAACGGGACCAGGGAAAACGCTCATTGCCGAGGCCGCAGTCTATGAGGCTTTGCGTACCGGCAGACGAGTGTATTACACGACTCCCTTGATCGCGTTGACTGACCAAAAGCTCGACGAACTCCGCGCCTCGGCGGTGCGATGGGGATTCCCACCCGATTCAGTCGGTTTAGTGACCGGAAACCGAAGCGTCAATCCTGATGCTCCGGTGCTTGTGGTGGTCGCTGAAATCCTCCTCAATCGTCTACTCAATCACGAAGCTTTCCAATTCGACGATGTCTCGGCAGTGGTGATGGATGAGTTCCACTCATTCAACGATCGTGAACGAGGCATTGTTTGGGAACTGACTCTCGGTCTATTGCCGCCGCACGTGCGTGTGATGTTGCTTTCGGCGACGGTGGGGAATGCCATGGAGTTCACCTCGTGGTTGTTCAAGCATCACCGCAGACGCTTGAAGTTGGTTGTCGGACACGAACGAAAGGTGCCGCTGCAATACAGCTGGGTCGAAGATGAGCTGCTCCCCGAGCTAGCTGAGCATTTGGCGGATGGCGATGCCATTTCGCGAAGAACACCAGCGCTCATGTTTTGCTTCTCTCGGGCTGAATGTTGGACGACAGCCGAGCTGCTCCGCGGCAAACGAGTCATCGATGACGCCAGGCAAAAAGCGATCGCCGAATTCCTTGATCCCATCGACATGAGTCAAGGCGCGGGCCCCAAACTCAAAAGCATTTTGAAGCGAGGTATTGGCGTTCACCACGCGGGAATACTTCCCAAGTATCGTCGCATCGTTGAAACACTATTCCAGCAAAAACTGTTGTCTTACTGCGTTTGCACTGAAACACTGGCGGCCGGCATCAACCTTCCGGCGCGTTCCGTAATCTTGCCGAGCTTGATGAAAGG
>JBCCKZ010000176.1:0-9489 GCA_039027135.1 Planctomycetota bacterium | reverse complement strand
GCCGGCCTCATTCAAGGCGCTCAAATGCTGCGGCTGGGTGAATGCGATTTGGCGATTGCGGGCGGCACGTCCGAGAGCATCCACACGTTTGGCATTTTCGCGAGTTTCAATAGTCAAAACGCACTTGCATCACATGACGATCCCTCGGCGGCGTCACGACCATTTGATCGTGATCGAAACGGCATCGTGGTTGCTGAAGGTGGCTGCCTGTACACGTTAGAACGCTTGTCGGACGCCAAGGCACGCGATGCGGAGATCTATGGCGAATTGGTCGGTTACGCGATGAACACCGACGCCACGGACTTTGTGCTGCCCAATCCCGAACGACAAGCTGAGTGCGTCTATGCTGCTCTCAAGCGAGCAGGTTTGACCGCGGATCAAATTGACATCGTTAGCACACATGCGACTGGCACGATGAGCGGCGATTCTCAGGAGTGTTCCGCCTTGCGTCGCGTCTTTGGCGAGTGTGACAACACTCGAATCAACAACACCAAATCCTATATCGGTCACGCGATGGGCGCCGCGGGTGCGTTGGAATTGGCGGGCAACTTAAAATCCTTTGAAGATCATGTCACCCATCCCACGCTCAATGTGGATGACTTGGATCCCGATTGCGAACTGCCAGGTTTGGTCTTGGGTGATCCCGAAGAACGACCGCGCGTCGACTACATCCTGAACAACTCCTTCGGCATGTTGGGGATCAATTCGGTCGTCATCATCGGACGCTACTGATTGATCGCTCAGTCGCTCGTTTGAGTCCTCTTGTTTTCTTGCTTCAAAATTCTCCATGACACCAGCCGAAATTCGCAGCGAAATCATCGACATCTTGGATGACATTTCTCCCGATGAAGACCTCGATAGCCTTGATGATGACAAAGCATTTCGCGATCAACTCGAATTAGACTCGATGGACTTTCTCGACATCGTAATGGAGTTGCGGAAGCGACATCGGGTCCAGATTCCTGAAGAAGATTACGGCAATCTGGCCAGCATGCATTCGACAGTGACCTACCTGGAACCCAAGATGAAGGATCTTTGATTAGGTCAAACCGATGATCACGCCGGCGAGGCGTTCGTCCCGCAACGGCGAGTTGAAACGGCGTCCACTCGATTGACTCATGGCGATGTACGACACCATCATCATTGGCGCTGGGATGTCGGGTTTGGCGGCCGGAATCCGCCTGGCACACTTCGATCAACGGGTGTGCATTTTGGAGCGTCACTACACCATCGGTGGATTGAACTCGTTCTATCGCATGGGTGGGCGAGACTACGATGTTGGCTTGCACGCAATGACCAATTTCGCCCGCAAGGGCGACAAACGCGGTCCGCTGGCCAAGCTGATTCGACAACTGCGGTTCCGCTGGGAAGACTTCAAGCTAGCCGAGCAAATTGGTTCATCGATCCGCTTCCCCGGCGTTTCGCTGGATTTCAACAACGATGTGGATTTGCTTCGCCAAGAAATCCGGGAATCGTTTCCCTCGCAGATCGATGGTTTTGATGCGCTCTGCGACAAGTTGTTGGACTACACCGACATGGATGGCGACCATCCGCTGTTCATGCGAAGTGCCCGTGAAGTGATGAGTCAAACCATCACCGAACCGTTGTTGATCGAGATGTTACTTTGCCCTTTGATGTGGTACGGCAATGCTCGTGAAAATGACATGGACTTTGGTCAGTTCTGCATCATGTTTCGCGCGTGTTACTTGGAAGGTTTTGGTCGTCCTTTTAAGGGCGTTCGTGTCATCCTCAAGAATCTGGTCAAGAAATTTCGAGGTCTCGGAGGGGAACTCAAACTGCGGCACGGGGTGTCAAAAATTCATACCGATGAAGGCCGAGCCGTGGGCGTGGTGCTTGACGACGGCACCGAGATTGAAGGCCGAAGGATCCTTTCATCGGCGGGCAATTTAGAAACGATGCGGCTTTGTGACGATGTTTCGCGAGTTGATGTGGCTCGTGCGGGCAAGCTTTCGTTCATTGAATCGATCAGCATCCTGGACTGTCAGCCCCAGGATCTGGGTTTCGACCGAACCATAGTTTTTTACAACGACTCGCCGACGTTTCATTGGGCCAAGCCAACCGATGGTCTGTGTGATGCGCGAACCGGTGTGATTTGTAGTCCCAACAACTACATCTACGATTCAGACGAAGGTCGATTACCCGATGGCGTGGTGCGAATCACAACGCTGGCTGATCACGATCGCTGGTGTCAATTGTCGGATTCCCAATATCGTATTGCCAAGGTCGCTCAGTATGACGAGGCGACCGCATCGGCCGTTCGGTTCATGCCAGATTTTCGGTCACGTGTGATCGACACTGATGTCTTCACGCCCAAAACAATTCGTCGTTTTACGTGGCACGACAACGGAGCCGTCTATGGCGCCCCCGACAAACAAATCGACGGCACGACGCACTTGCCCAACGTGTTTTTGTGTGGCACTGATCAGGGATTTGTCGGCATTGTCGGCGCTATTGTCAGCGGTATTAGCATGGCCAATCGCCATTGCCTCGTTGATGTTTAAGCACCGACGGGTTGCATGACGATCGAAGCCCAACCTGTGCTGTAGGTTTCAAAGCCCGGTGCCATGGCATGTCCGACACACATGCGAGTGCCGTCAAATTCGGTGACGAAGAAGCCTTTTTCACAGCTCCAAATCTGCTGCAGTTGATCCATTTCGAGTTTGCAGTTGATCGCGGAGTTTTGATCGCTGACCAAAATGCGATTCTGCCGATCGATGATGAATGCCTTTGTACTCGATTTTTCACTCGGTCGAATTGGCATCTGGTCCAAAATAGGTTGGGCCAATCCCAACCAATTAAAGACGATACCAAGCACGCCCAGCGGCTTTCCGTGCGTGTCCCCGTTTTGACGGACGCTGCATGAGTAAACCAAACTTGGCTGATCATTGACGAGCGACGAAACGTGTGCGGATTGAAAACCGTACTCATCACCTGATGCGGTGCTGGATGCGGATGTGTACCAAGCTGATCGCGATTCGTTGCGACCGACACTGGCAAATCGATCGGGTCGACCATTGGCGATCACTTCCCCGCTTCGATCGCAGAGCACCAAATCGTGGTACACCGTGTAAGCATCGAGGATCACACCCAGCCTTTTTGATGCAAATGTGTGTGACGATTCCGATGGTTCGGATAGGGCATCAACGAGACTGCCATCGGTGGCCCACCACCGCACATCGCAAGTGCGTTCATAAAGATTTCGGTCAATCAAATCGATGTTGACTAATGCGATATCGCTCAACCGAGTGCCTCGCACGGTCGTATCGATTAGCTCCATCAGTTCCGATGTTTTCTCTCGCGTGCGATACGCCATGTCATTGGCGATCGTCGAAGTCTTATCGGAGAGGGTCTGCATCTCTTCCGCCACAACGCCAAAGGCCGCACCATGCGTTCCCGCTCGTGCGGCCTCGATGCGAGCATTCAGCGCCAGAACCTTCGTTTCTGAATTCACGGCGTGGATTTCATTGATCGCTGATTCCAACGCGGTGGACAGTTCCCCCACCATACTGGTGACCGAGATATCCCGAGCATCGGTCGGTTCCGCCGTCGCCGCCGCTTGGGACTTCTCAATGGGGTGGTCGCTTGAAGTTGCCGCCGATTTCGGCGAAATGAGGGTTGCTTGTGTCATGTCATCAATGGGGGCAAGGATTTCAACATGTCGATGTCTGAATCGTAGCTCACGTGGTCCTGCAGGTGAGATGTTTCCCAAGATTGCGAGCGATTGTTGATTGATCACTTAGGCAGGTGAATCGATGCCAGCGATCGCTAGGCCTCGTCCATCATTAAATTGCCGATTCCAAAATGAGCCGATGGGCGATAGCCACGGTTTCCACGAGAACCGACGCTAGCGCGTTTCGGCTAATTCGGTAACTTATTTGCGGACGAGTCCTAAAGCGTCCTTGTTGGCAGGAACGCTTCGCAAAGCGAAGTGATGCGAAATTCTTTTGAAATAGCTGTAAGGTTTCGCGGTGATGCCTGCAAACCTCTCATAGCGATTTCTCGCTGTCTTGTCTCTCTCCTCACCGAGGTTCGACCACGTCAGTGGATCAGCCACCTTTTCTCGTGACCGACTCTCGGGTCGGTCCATCTGGAGCTTCAACATGCGCGTCGATTCAACTTCCCAAAGTGTGTGCCGGCTTCTCAAGAAAAAGCGAAAACGCGATCGCTCGCGACGGCCCCGGAAGACATCACGTCGCCAACTTTTATTGCAGGGTTTGGAAACAAGACAGCTCTTAGCCGCCAACGTGATGGTCATGGATGATGGCATCGAGATGACGGCAATGATGGGGACCTCACATCACGGGATGTTGTCCCAACAACATTCCATGTCGGGTTCAAACAGCTCGTCAACATCGAATGATCCGACAACAGGTTCGCATCGTGACGGCATGCATAGCGGTGGCATGCAAAACTCGCACGTTGGACACTCCGCGGCGATGAACTTGGTGTCGCTTGATCAGGCCACCCACGTTGCCGAATCATCCGGCGTTTGGACCGATCCGCGAACGTGGAAGGACCAAGTGATCCCCGTCGAAGGGGCCCATGTTGTGATTCCAGAGGGCATCTCGGTCACCGTTGATTCGGTTCTGTCGCCCTCGTTCAAAACCGTGCGAATCGATGGCGTCTTGGAATTTGCTACCGACCGCGATACGGAGCTAAAGGTCGACACGCTGGTGTCAACCATGTCCGGACAACTCATCATTGGGACTGAGACGAATCCAATTGACGAAGATCACACGGCAAGCATTGTCTTCGCAGACGACGGGGCGATCGATCGGACTTGGGATCCATCCTTACTCAGTCGTGGTGCCTTGCTTCACGGCACAACGACCATCCACGGAGCGGCGAAAACTTCTTTTGGAACTCTCGCGGATTCTTCATCAGGTGGACAAGCAGCTGTGCAGGGTTCAACCCAGATCACGCTGTCATCGCCACCCGACGGTTGGCAGGTGGGTGATTGGATCACTATCGCAGGCGTTGACCCCAATGATCCGGAAGGTGACGAAGTCGTTCAGATAACGGACATTGATGGCGTTACCGTCACCTTTGCCGATCAAGAGCTTTTGCGCGATCATGTTGCACCGCGCGATGACCTTCAAGTCCACGTGGCGAACCTGTCTCGAAATGTGCAATTCTCATCCGAAAACACTGATGCGCAGCGTCGAGGGCACATCATGTTCATGCATACCAACGATGTGGATGTGCGCTACGCTTCGTTCCAGGGTTTAGGACGCACGGACAAGAGCATCGATCTCGAGGACTGGCAGCTGGTTAGCGACTCCGAGGGTTCGGTTGGAGAAGCATTGACCGAGGTGGAGGACCTGGGTGGTTTCAACGTTCGCGGTAGATACTCGGTTCACTTTCATCGTGGTGGTTTCGGTGGCCAGACAGCCCTCGTCCAAGGATCGGTGGTGCGGGATGATCCGGGCTGGGCCTATGTGAATCACTCTTCAACGGTTGATTTCATTGACAACGTTTCGCACAACATCACGGGTGCGGCCTACAACACCGAGGCTGGTGATGAAGAGGGTTCCTTCATTCGCAATATCGCGATTCGCACGTTCAATCCAAACGGCAATCCGAACCCTCCTGATGAAGAAGTTGATCCCGAACAAGAGCCAGACGCTCGTGTGGCAACCCAGAGTTTTGGCTGGCAAGGTGACGGATTTTGGTTTCACGGCCCCGGCGTCACCGTGGAAGGCAATGTTGTTTCAGGTGCCAGTGGCCATGGATTCATTTATTGGACACTGGGCCTCGTCGAGCGCGGTCGCGGCGAAAACTTGGTCGACGCCGGCCGTGTGCCCGGTGGTGACTTGATCGGTGAAGCAGGGAAAACGCCGATCCGCCCCAAGCAGGTTCCCGTTCCCAGCTTTGATGGCAACGCTGCTTACAACGTACCCAAAGGGCTGTCGATTTATTATCTGCACACCGATAACCGCGATGAGAACGATGAGCATTTCGAACGCGAGGGTCTTTTGCCCGTGGTTCCAGCGGCCTATGAGAACCAGATCCAATCAACGTTCTCCAACTTCTTGGCTTGGAATGTACCTCTGTCAGGCATCGCGGCACCTTACGCGGGTCGGCTGACCTTTGAGAACATCGAAGTGATTGGGACTGGCGCCGAAGGGTCCATTGGTCTGAAGTTGGATCAGTTCGCCAACGAAAACGATTTGACGGTTCGGAACATCAAGATCGATGGCTATCTCACGGGGATTGCTGCGCAGCGTCAGGGCAATGGTGTGATCGACAATGCTGAGATTTCCGCACTGACAGGTATTCGCATCAACGTGCCTGAAAGCGGTCCTCGCGATTTGCAGCTAAGCAATCTTCAGTTCTTGCCACTGAGTGACCTATTTGATTCGGTGGACTCGAGCGAACAAGTGAGCATCGACATGGATGCTGCTTTCGATATTGGGCTTGGTGGCGGTCTGTTCTATGAAGAGTCGTTCTTCGATGAGCCGACGCTCCTCAGAGTCCCAGGCATGTTCCAAAAGGATCGCATCACGCTCACCAGTACAGGTGAGGAAACCGTTGGGCTCTACTTTGATGTGCAAGATAAGGACTTCGTTCCTGTGGTTCCCGATGGAGAGCTCTCGAGATTCGTTCGCCCCGAGTTGGTTGGGCTAACCAATGAGCAACTTCAGGAGCAATTCGGTTTCTCGTTCTCCGATGCGGTGACTCCTGAATCAGCGATGACAAACGGATTGGTCCAGGGTGGTTTGGTTGGTCCAGCACTCGGACCTTTCACTAGTTTCCCGCCAGTCGACGATACCTATTGGATTGACTACTTGGCAGAACTTGGCGTGGGTGATCCAGGGACAGGAGAGGGCGATGACACCGTCGATGAAGACGAGGATCAAGAAGATGATGATGACGTAGTCGATGATGACGACGCAGGAATGGACGATGATGACGAGGAAGAGATGGACGAACCGACAGATGACGACGATCTCGATGACGATGGAGACCTAGTCGATGACGACGATGATCTCGGTGATGACGACGATGGCGGGATGGATGACCCAGCAGATGACGATGAGGATTCGGTCGACGATGGAGACGATGACCTAGATGACGACGATGATTCATTCGATGATGACGATGGCGGCATCGATGACCCAACAGATGACGACGATCTCGATGACGATGGAGACCTAGTCGATGACGACGATGATCTCGGTGATGACGGCGATGGCGGAATGGACGACCCGGCAGATGACGACTGCGATGAAGACGTAGATCACGAAGGTGACTCAGATGGCGATGAAGCATTCGAGAATGGAGATGAGCCCGAGGATGAAGAAGAGTTCCTTGATGACGATGAACTTGAAGAGAGTCTTGACGGCGAAGAAGAACTTTATCTTGATGATGAACCCGACGTTGAAGACGAGTCCGATCATGACATTGAAGATGAAGACCATTTCGACGATGAAGAAGAGTCCGACAATGACGGCGTCATCGAGATCGATGATGAGTTCGAAGACTCAGACGATCTCGAAAGCGTTGATGAAGACTTCGAATTCGAAGAGGACGATGAACTCCAATGCCAAGATGACTCGCATGGCAATGATGAGCTTGACGACGAAACCGAGGACGATGATGAGTCGAGCGAGGAAGGCGATTTAGAAGAAGACGAGTTAGAAGAAGACGAGTTAGAAGAAGACGGCGAACCTGTCGATGAAGGTGAACTCGACAAGGGCGAACTTGATGAAGGCGAGCTCGATGACAACGTGGATATTGAGGACGAGGGCGAGTCCGAAGATGGTGGCGTCGATGTTGATGACGATTTCCACAACAACGACTTACCTGAAGACGTCAATAACGACGGCCGTGTATCCGCCTTAGATGCCCTGGTCATCATCAATCGGCTCAGCCAAACCGCTTCCGGTCTGCTGCAAGAACTAGCCGAGGTTGCCAACCGTTACTTTGACGTCAATGACGATTCACAAACCACGGCTTTGGACGCTCTGCTAGTGATCAACTACTTAAGCCGTTTGGCGGAATCCATCGACGATGTGGATCGACCAAGTGACGATGAAGATGAGTTGGCAGCGGCATTTTCCGAAGACGCGGTCGATCAACTCCACACGATTTCCGACGATGACGAGTGGGGTCATCACCACATGTTCTGATCGATTGCTTTGGACGCGAATTCATGATTGTTCGGTGCGTTTTGGGCTGCGAACAAGTCCTCTAGATTGTAGTGGTGGCTTCCAGCAGCCAATGAACTGCAACAATCGGATGGCGGCTGGAAGCCATCACTACGATTTCGCAGCCAAGAATCTCTCGCTTTGCTCTCAGGGAGTTGATCGATCCCGACGCAAAAACTCGATCACCTCCCACTCGCTTTGTTCGAACTGACTTCGAATGGAGTCCAAGTCTTCGCCATCAATGGTTTCGGATTGGATGGATTCTTCGTCGCGAAACCAGGGCCTCTGTCTCAGATCAAGCAGTCCGTCGATTTTTTCGAGCAACCTATCATCGTCATCGAGTTGGGTGAGCAACGTCAATGGGAATTGGTTCGCGTTCCCAGACCAAACCAATCGCTGCGTTTCGTCCAACGAAACAGTTGATTCGTGAAACGCAAAGAACGTACTTGATGCTAGAAACTGATTGTCGTTGGCTTGGATACGGCAAATCTGGTCAGAGTCTTGTGCCAGATGCGACAGGGTGACGTCCCCCAAGAAAACATTTCCATCTAATTCGATATCTCCCGTGGCGCTGTCCTCGATTGCCAACTGAACCTCACTGATCACAACGTTATTGATGAGACGAAGCGATCGATTCGAATCGGACTGCCAGCGAAACGCGACACTGTCCGCTGCCAGCACATCGCAGTCCGTCATTTCGACATCGGATCGCAAGAAATGAAAGCAATCGGATTCGCGTGAGTGTTCGAATCGACAATCGAAAGCACTGAAATCGCCGTACTCGATTAACACACATGATTCAATGCCATCATCAAGCGTATCGTCATCTCCGTGAACGAATTCGACAGTAAGATTCTCCAATCTGATCTGGCTTTCGAACGCGCTGATCCCTGCCTGCTGTTCGTCGATGATGAGCACCAGTCGCGTTGCAGTTTTGTCGTCCGCAACGATTACCAAGCCATGTCCGTGGACATCAACGGATGACAATTCGTACTCACCCGCGGCTAGCTCAATCATCAAATCGCGATCGGATTCTTCCAAGCAATCAATTAGCTCATCCGTATTGGATGCGAAACAAGCGATGATGCTCGCGTCGTCACGTTCCTCCAGATCAGTTCCTTCGCGGATCGAAGTGGGTGAGCCAGAAAGTCCCTTGGGGCCGATATCGGAAGTTCTCTCCATCTGCGGAACGACAGTTTTGTTTGACGTGGCAAATCGATTGGGTTTGGCAAGCAGAAATCCGATGCCAACCAACAAAACGCAACCCATACCAATCATCAATCGTTGTTGCCGACGTGGTCGCACGCGTGTTTGTCGT
>JBCCKZ010000175.1:0-9527 GCA_039027135.1 Planctomycetota bacterium | reverse complement strand
GACAAGCGTGAGATCGTACGTCTGCCATTGTCCACCAGGACGACCCGCATTCTTTATTGGGGCGATGCTACCAAAGATCGCTCCAACGCCCTGCTTCCCCTGCATGCGACTATCACGGTCTACCACCTGGGCTTCATACATTCCACGCAGATAGACACCACTGTTTCGATTTTGCTCGACAAGAAATTCAATGTGGAGCCAAAAGTCCTCGAACTCCTCTTCAGACCGAAGATTTGCGTAGGCCCCGGTTGCACTAAAATCGGTTTTCGGAGTTGTGTTGACAAGCAATCCATCCTGAACGCTCCAGCCATTGATCTTGTCGGCTTCGTGTGGCCGCCAGCCGGTTAAGTCCCGGCCGTTGAACAGGGACTGAGGATGCCCAAACTTGACCATCGACAGGTTCGGCGGCGTTGTCCCTATCGGTGAAATTGGCTCACCAGTGAACCGGTCCTCACTGATTTCGCCATTGACGTCGGTCGAGAGGATCACGCCAGTCAGTTTTCCATTATCGAAGGCCACTTCAACGTTTTTCTTGACGGCGGCCTTTTTGTTTTGACGAAGGACAAATCGCAACTTCCCTTCGGAACGTTCGACATTGCGATGGGGGCCGTCAGAGCCAACGTGAAGACGGAATCTCACCTCGGTTTCACCATCCACCTCGGAAACCCTCATCCATGCAGGTGTTCCAGAATCCAAATCGAGAGACCAATCGCCCGTGAACTCGTCGGCATTCGCAACTGGCTCCAACGATGCCACCAGAAGAATGCAGCATCCAAGAGCGACGCAGATGTTATTTCGATTCATCATCGGTGGCTGTTCTCAAGGTGTTAACGTATCGCTTGCAGTGATTAATGAATTCAAATCATCACTCAGCTTAACCTGATCAAATGATGGATCGTTGCAGCGAACTTTGTAGTCGTAAAGGGCTCTCGCCAATCGTTCCACAATACTTCGATAGCTGGCCTGGCGAGAAAAGTTAATCAGTTCATCGGGATCTTCTTGGGCGTCAAACAACCAGGGTTCATCGGCAACTGACAAGATTAGCTTGTGTCTCGAATCAACAGCGGCAACCCAATTCGCCCTCAGCCCGCCACTTCGAAGAAAGGTGATTGGTTCTAATTCTCGTTTTGCTGGTTCAGATAACAGGTTTGTAAGACTGCTTGATAGATCTCGGCCGTGGTTCCTGCCGATCGCAGGCAACCCGAGAAACCCGAGAACGGTTGGAGCCACATCAACGGTGCCAACTGGCTCTGTGTAGAACCGCCCTGCACTGATCTTTACCGGGTACCTCAAGATCATGGGAACGCGAGCGGATCCTTCGTAAGGATTACCTTTATTGAGTCGATCATGCTCGTAGCATAAGTCACCATGGTCACTGGTGAACACAATAACCGTGTTGTCGAGTTGCCCGGACTCCTTCAGACTCGCCACCAATCGACCAATGTTGTCGTCAATGCACTGGACCATCCCAAAGTATTTCGACATATCGGGGCCACGAAAGACGTCATGTTTCTGCTTGGCGCCCGCCCAACCCGGCGTCGCAACGTCGTGGCGGCTGACCTTGAAGGTACGAGGTGCTTCAAAGGGAAGGTCGTCGAACCGATGGTCATAGGGCGACCTTACCGTGTTAGGGCCATGGGGATCGGGGTAGCTGAGAACAGCAAAGAACGGCTTCGAGGCATCGGCCTTGGATACAAAATCGATCGTCCGATCGGTGAGCCAGTCGGTCGAGAAGGAAAATTCATCGGCTTCACCGAGGTTGTAATTCGGCTTGCCGTTTCGTCGTGTGGCCACCCTCGGCAAGCCATCCTCGATCAGGAACTTTTTCCAATGTCCCCGATTGAACATGAACTTCTTGAATTGAAAGCCTCCATCCACCTCGGGAGCCCATTCCGGCTTACCCTTACCACCAAGATGCCACTTGCCGATGAATCCCGAGCGATACCCCGCGTCGTTCAGACGATCGGCCAGCGTTGGAATCGACCGATCAAGGACTAGATCGTTTGTTGGCGCGCCGGTCGCGTGAGGATAAAGTCCCGTCATCATCGCGGCTCGGCATGGCGTGCATACTGGAGCGGTCGCGTAGGCACGCGTACAGATCACTCCATCATCAGCAAGTTGATCGATATGGGGTGTTGGCACCACGACGTTAAGCCCCCACATGTGACCCTGTTCGCGGCTCATCAAATCTCGGTAGCAACCGAGCGTGCGAAAATTGTGCTCATCCGTGATGATCAACAAGACGTTGGGTGGTGATTGGGCGAAAGATCTTCCCTGCCCAGCCAACCAACACAATGAACTTACCAATATCAGCCAACGATTTAATCGAGCCATAGACTGTCGTTCGTCAAGAGGAAGATGAATCCAAGTGGCAGCGATCTGCGAACGCCTGCCAGTTTGGAACCGCTATTCTAGCCAAACCAAGTGTTCGCTCGCGCAATACGAACCGGACTCAGAACGCCCAACCTAGACCCTTCGCATCCGAATACCTTGCATAAGACGAAACCGAGCGATCAGGCGAACACATGCTTGGAAAGCAGGTAATGCTCGCCGTAGGTGATCGCGATACAGGAGATGAAAAAGATCCCAATCTCAAATAGTCCGAGAGCGTCGTCATCGTCGATCTCAAGCAAAACACGAACGATGCGTGGAATCAGAATTGCCTTCATGACGGCGACGGTCGTATCGAAGAAGGTATCCGCGGCATTCGATTTACTATCGAAGAGAAGCCAACCAATGGCAAGATAGACAGGGACATTCAGGACGATTAGACAAAACCAATACATGCGTTGTTGGATCGCGAAGATGTTGAAGACGGATAAGGACTAGTCCCATCGAGGACAAGCTATCCTCGTCGGAGGCGAGTTCACTTGCAAACGAATTCGATGCCAGGTTGATTGCCGAAGTTCACCACACCTACGTGAAGGCATCCAGAACTTCCCCGATATCCAGCAGATGCACTTGCCGGCCCGCCGTCGGCTTGGCAACCGTAGCGTGAGGACTGTCAATCGCCACGAATCGACCACTGCGACTCGAACGAGGATGCGTGTCGCAACGCCACTCGCCGCGGTATTGCGATGGCGAATGGAAAGCTCCCAAATCAAGCCTAGTACCTGTTGGCACGTGGTAGAGATAGACCGTTTGCAGCCGCCCGTCTTTGGAAGGATAGGTGTCGTTGAGAATAAAGTCGTTGTAAGGCTTAGGCAGTCGCGTGTTATGTCCATTGAGTGTCATCACGTCATGCCCCAACGGCTCTATCATGTTGCTCTGGTCGTACATGCAATAAAAACGGTCGGGACTTTTGCCCACCCGAGTCCACATTTCAACCGCTTCGTCATCACGCCAAATGAAATGAGATGTCCGCCCACTGCCATCGAGCACATAGGGATCGCTTCCATCCATTCCGATCGTCAACATCCTTGTAACAAAGTTACCTTCATATCTAAGGGTTTTCGGATCGAACTTGGGTCGATAGCGATGCAGGACGATAAAGCGATCGCCGGATGGATTAGTGAGCAAGTGATTGAAATAGTGCCAAGCAGTATCGGGGACGGAAGACTGCCCCTCTTGATTTAGCCAAGGCATCTGAGCGGCATCAGCGTAGCTGAAGATTAGCTGTGACTGCCCGGTCGACATATCAACACGCCAAACCCCATCGTCCTCTGGTGCACGGTCATGGATTAACTGGCTTGATAGGCCGTCATAACCGTAACCCGGCCGCAACGCATCGAGACGCGAAAAATCAACAGACAAACCATATCGTCCATCAGGACTGAGCGTGTAGACGGGCCGACCGATCGTCTGCCTCTGCCCAGAATCCAAATCGACCAACCGGCACACGAAGCGGTCCTGGTCGCGGTCGTTGTACATCACCCGGCGGCCGGTCTCGCCAATGAACTGCAACATACATCCCTGCTGCCAGCCCCAAGATCGGCTTCGCCCAATGGAATGCCACCGGTCGGAATCGGCGGTATCGACAAACCCGACTTCAATTGAGTCATCACCGGTCGGAGCCCGATGCTCAAAGTCCACACGATTGGACAACACCAATTCATCATCTGGACTGAACTCAAACTTGTCGTAATATCCGAACCAATGATTCCCGGGAGGCCGAGTGATCATCCGCGTGTTAACACGATGCGATTGATCAGAAATTGGCTCGGAAGATACGCAGAGTCGATTCAGGCTTAACGCGGCCGTCACTGACGCGAAGCCGACCCAGTCTCGCCGATGCATTGAAGGAGCTCAAAAAAAGAGGGATTTGGTTAAAACCACGCGGTCGCCAGCATACCCGTCCGATCTGACCTGCGTGCCTTTCGGACCGATGGACCGCTAGCTGATCGCACCTTCAGAATTTATGCTGTGCGGCCGCTTCGGCGGTCCCATAGCTGTTTACCCAATGCCGCATCACCCTCTGCCACCCCAAAGCTCGTGACCGACATCGTCCCGATCCAAACCGCCATCATCAGCGTCAGCGATAAGTTAGGACTGGCAGATTTCGCCAGTGGCCTGCAAGCGGCCGGTGTGGAGATCTACTCGACCGGTGGCACGCGACGTCACCTGGAACAATCTGGCATCGAAGTCTTGGACGTGGCGGACTATACCGGTTTCCCCGAGATGCTTGATGGTCGCGTCAAGACGCTCCATCCGCGAGTTTTTGGAGGCATCCTTGCCCGTCGAGATATCGACGACCACATGGATGCGATCGAGGATCACGATATCACGCCGTTTGACCTGGTCGTCGTAAACCTTTACCCCTTCACCGCGACAGCATCGCGTCGCGATGCCACTCGAGAAGAGTGCGTCGAACAGATAGATATCGGTGGTCCGTCACTCGTTCGTGCGGCCGCGAAGAACCATCGTGATGTGGTGGTCGCCACGAGTCCCCAACAGTACGGCGAGATTCTCGCTCAAATGGAAGACAATGGCGGAACTTCGCTTGAGCTGCGTGATCAACTCGCGATTGAAGCCTTTGACCACACCGCCAACTACGACCGCGCGATTGCCGACTACTTGCGAGGTGATTCCGTCTCAGGTGAGTTCGCAACAACGCTTAACCTGACCATGCGGCGCAAATCGCAGCTTCGCTACGGCGAGAACCCTCATCAACGCGCGGCGGTCTACGTCGACCCCTCCGAGCGTTCGGCCAACTTGGTTTCCGCTCGACAGATAAGCGGCAAGGAGCTCTCGTACAACAATATCCTCGACCTCGACTCGGCGTTGGAAATTGCGAGGTCCTTTGCGCTTCCGGCTGTCTCAGTCATCAAGCACAACAACCCTTGCGGTGCTGCGACTGACGAGGTCTTAGCTGAAGCAACCCGTAAAGCTCTCGAGGGCGATCCGCTTTCAGCATTCGGAAGCGTCCTTGGAATCAATCGTACTCTGGATCGAGAAACTGCGGAGCTTCTCTGCGAGCCCGGATTGTTCATTGAGGCCATCGTCGCCCCTGACTTTGAAGCCGAAGCGGTTGGATTGCTGACCACCAAGCCCCGATGGCGGGAGAACGTACGCTTGATGCAAGTGGGCCGTTTGGACCTGTCGCCACCGAGCATTGCACGTCGATTCGTCAGCGGAGGGATGTTGGTGCAGGATGCCGACCGATTGTCGTCTTCGCCACTTCAGTGGAAAACCGTGACGTCAACGGAAGTCGAAGATGACCTCTGGGACGATATCCATTTCGCCTGGGAGATCGTCAGGCATGTAAAGAGTAATGCGATTGTGCTCGCTAAAGACACTTCGTTGATCGGAGTTGGCGCCGGCCAAATGAGCCGCGTCGACAGCGTGAGCATTTCAATCGAAAAAGCCGGCGATCGAGCCCACGGATCCGTGCTGGCGTCTGATGCCTTTTTCCCCTTCCCCGATTCGATCGAGGCGGCCGCGGCGGCGGGTGTTGTCGCCATCATCCAGCCCGGTGGCTCACGTCGAGATGACGAAGTCATCGAGGCTTGCGATGAACACGACATTCCGATGGTGCTGACCGGACGCCGGCACTTCAAACACTGATGACGGTTCTCGACGAAATCCTCGTCGCTGTTCGCACGCGACTTGCTGATGACCAAGCCAAGGTTACCGCTGATGAATTATCAAAGCGGGTCAGAGACACGCCACCGCCACTGGACTTTGTGGGTGCACTGTTTCGAAAGACTTCTCGAGTCCCATCGGTTCAATTGATTGCGGAAGTCAAGCGAGCCAGCCCATCGGCGGGCTTGATCCGAGAAGACTTCGATCCGCCCAAAATTGCTGAGACCTACGAATCAGCCGGTGCCGCCTGCATCAGCGTGCTTACCGAAGTCGATCACTTCCAAGGATCGTTGGATTACTTGTCGGCCGTGCGGTCAGCGGTTTCCATTCCAATCCTTCGCAAAGACTTCATCGTTGATGAATACCAAATCCTGCAAGCGAGAGCTGCCGGTGCTGACGCAATACTTTTGATCGCCGAATGCCTCGATGCCAAACGCATGAAGGAGCTTCATGAATTCGCTTTGGGCCTTGGAATGTCGACGCTGATCGAGCTCTTTGAGCCCGAGAACTTGGACGCCGTCCTGGATACGAACACCCCTCTGGTGGGCATTAACAATCGGAACTTGCGGAATTTCCAGACTGACCTGCAGCATTGCATCGACCTGGCCAAGAGGGTTCCCAATGATCGTCTCGTTGTTGGCGAAAGTGGCATTCGGACCCACGACGACGTCGTCCAACTCGGCAATCATGGAATCGGAGCCATCCTCGTGGGTGAATCCCTGATGCGACAATCCGATATCAAGTCAGCCACAAGACAGCTTCTCGGACTAGGCTCTGGGTGAAATTGTTTCTTCAGGCGGCAAGCTCAAGAACCTGCTTGGCGGAATACTCCAGCACTACGCCATTCGCATTTCAAAGGCAGCCTTGCAGCGTCCGCGACATAGCTGCCTGGTAAGCTAACGCTTTTCTAACCTTGCTTACAACGAACCCAAAATAAGCCGGGTTCAAATTCATTGAGTTCCATCGCCCCCGCCGACCGTCCCACTCGCCTTTCCGCTGATTCGGCGGATCAGACGGTCAATGATGCGTCGATGGTGATTCGCCGACGGGTAGCCAAGATCGCCTCACTGGCATTTGTCTTGGGCATCTTGATCGCGGGCACGCGAGCAATCGTGCAGTATCAGCCGCCCGGGAAATTTGACGCCACCCGTCAAGGCATGTGCGACTTTCACAACGGCATCTATTTTCCAACCTTTGCAATCCTGCAGGGTGTTAGCCCCTACAGCCAGGCATACGCAGATGACTTTCCTGTTGAGAGACCGATTCCATTTTTCTCTCCGCTTATTCTGCTAGTTCATAGTCCGCTTGCGGTCATGCCGCTTCGCCTCGCTGAACTGGTCTACTTTGCGATCCAAATTGCGCTCATCATTTCAATCAGCATGCTGGTCTGCCGAGCGCTGCAAGAGCGATTTGAATCGCGACTTGATGAAGTCCCAAAATTCAGAAAGCTGAAGTGGCGTGACATCCTCAGCACTGGCTGGCTAAGGACATTTCGGTGGGATTGGGTGATGGTCACATCCGCCTTGATTGTTTTGTCACGTGGAGGCCACATCACGCTGTTCGATGGGTACTTCACCTTCGAGTTGGTATTGGCGTGCTTCGTCGCGATTCACTTTGCCGATCGAAGACCATGGGTTTCGGCCTTTGCTTTGGCAATCGTCTCAGCCAAGCCGACCTTCATTCTGCCGCTGGGCTTCTTGCTGCTATTCCGTGGGCAGTGGAAGAGCATCCTTCTTGGAGCAGGCTTGAGCATTGTGGGAGCCTTGATTCCGATGCTTTGGCTTGGATGGCAAGTCAGCGATACGGATTTGTTACAGGGCTGCCAACAGGTGATCGCGGACATATCCGCTTCGCAAGATATCCATCGCGCCACCGAGGATGAGCTGCCGCTCTATTCATGGACTCGGATCGACTCGCTCGCGTTTGTCGCTAAGTGGCTTGCCATCGCCCCCGACGAAGCGACTCATCTGATTGTCATGATGTTCATGCTGTGTCCTTCGGTGTATTTGCTTTGGCTGCGTGGTCGCCATCACGCCGACGACGGCCTCACCGGACAAACGGGGGTCATCATCATTTTGACCAGTCTGGTGAGCATTTATCACCAAAGCTACGACGCGTTGCTATTGATTCCATCGATCATTGGATTGTCGCTTGAGGCACTCGGTGCTGACCAAACCCGAACACCGCGAGAACGGTTTAAGAGACTTCTCATTGCTGGTTTTTTCCTGGTTCCACTATTCAACTTTCTCTCGACACGGACGGTCCTGGGTGATCACGGTGCCACCGATTGGCTTACTAAGGCGATCACGAGCACCAATGCGATCTGCCTTACGGCCGCTTTAGCGGTTTTGTGGATTTGGCAGTTCAGGCAAGCGCGAAGCAAATCCGGGGCCTACGCCAAGATTGCCTAGCTTGAAAAACCGCCACTTTCCGACCAGACTGCTGGCCTAGCCCCACCTTGAGCCACTTCATTGATGCCTGCCGGCAATCGATTTTCTGATGTCCGATCACCCCACACAGCTGACCCAGCCCCGTAGTACCGCCACGGTCCAAGACCCCAATGCCTCGGTGCGTTTCCGCGCATCGAAAGTCATCATGGTCTTGCCCGCCTACAACGAGGAAGAGGCACTTCCAGAACTGCTCGAGCGAATTGGTGAAGCATTCGCCGATAGCCTGCTGCCCTACGAAGTGATTGTTGTTGACGACGGCAGTGCCGACTCGACAGCGCAAATCGCATCTCAAATGTCGTTTCAAATGCCAATTCATCTTGTTCAACACGAACAGAATGCGGGCCTTGGCCAAACACTTAGCGATGGGCTTCGTGAGGCGATCGATCGCGCCGCTGAGCGTGACATCATCGTGACAATGGATGCAGACAACACCCATCCACCCGGACTCATTCCTCGCATGGTTCAGATGATCCATGAGGGCTGCGACGTGGTGATCGCATCCCGTTTCCAGCCGGGCGCGAGAGTAACAGGCGTCCCCATCGAGAGGCATTTCCTTTCATTGGGCGCCCGAGCCTTGTTCACGGCGATGTTTCCGACGCGAGGCGTTCGCGACTACACGAGCGGTTACCGAGCCTATAAAGCATCGACGATCCGACGAGGTTACGCCGAGCATGGTGATGACTTTGTCGGCGAAACTGGATTCTCATGCATGGCGGATGTTCTGCTCAAACTCCGCGACCAAGGCGCACTCTTTGGCGAGGCGCCACTGCGTTTGCGGTACGACCTCAAAGGCGGTGAGAGCAAGATGCGAGTCCTACGCACCATTGGTCTGACGCTGAAGCTCCTTGGTCGCAAACGGTTTGGCCGTTCATGAGCGATTCGAATAGCCGCCGCCGTTGGCTCGTGATCGGTGGCGGCGTCATGGGTCTCCAGGTCGCCGATGACTTGATTGCTCGAGGCCAAGACGTCTCGATCGCAGAAGCCGCATCGTCGTTTGGGGGCCTGACTAGCGCGTGGAACCTTGGCGAAACGCATTGGGATCGCTTTTACCATGTG
>JBCCKZ010000174.1:0-9546 GCA_039027135.1 Planctomycetota bacterium | reverse complement strand
TTCGCACCAAGTTCCCAAACCTTGGTGTGCTCTTCAAGACAAGTCCAACGCAAACACCCTAAGTGGCGCACCCATAAAAAAACGCTGCATCGGACAGCCGATGCAGCGTTATCTGGAGGAGTCTCTTTCTCCTACGTCCTAAGCGTTTTAGACAGACGAACGACGTCGACGGCAAATGCAGCCTAATCCCAATGCTGACAGGGCAACAAGCGATGTTGGCTCAGGTACGGCGGTCACACTGCTGACAGCAAAGTTATCGACATTCACCGACGAAATTCCTGTCGTCGTCGCGATTGGATCAGCCGAACCATTCCACGCTGTTGTGTATCCAGCGTAGAGTGTCGTACCCGCCGCAAAACCGAGATCAACAGGCGTCGTAGTGAAGCTGCTTGAACCGTTATCAAGAGTCAACGAACCTTCGATATTCCCGCCGCCATTGACGCTCAGCATTAGCTCGATAGAGAACCAATCACTCGTTTGAGCTGTACCGGCGTTAGTTGAAACTCCCACATTGGTATGCGGGAACCAGTTCTCAACCCAGGGTGCCGCGGGAAGCAAGTTGCCCAACGCGCCTCCACGGTTGGCAATCGAAGAGTCTTTGTTCGCTCCATTCCACCACTGAGGCTGATCAGTCAGGAGGAAGCCGATGAAGTTTTGGTTGAGGGCTGTGCCGTTACCAAGACCCGCGTGGGTGTACTGTACGTCTGATGAAACCTTGACCGTATCGCCCGAATTCACGGTGAACGAAGTCTGGTTAACGATGTGATAATTTCGTTCGGCCAGGGTCAGGTCGATGGTCGCGTAACCGCTACCACCTTTGAAAAGGTTTTGCTGTGTACTGCCTGTTTGCCACTTGGGGTTCCAGTCTGGTCCGGCAATGTTTGAGCCGGCGCCATAACTGTCGAAACCATCGGAGATCAAAACCGTTTCAGCGGTCACGAAAGGCGATAGCGAGACTGCAAAAAACGTTACAAGAAGAACCGTTAGTGACTTCTTCATCAGGGTGGGATCCTTCAATCGTTGGAGGGTAGGTTCTAAGGGCTCTCAATTCGCCACGATCCGAGGCTAGTGACGGAGCAGAGGACCGTCCACCGAAAACTTCAATGAATCCGAGGATCTGAGTAACTTTTTGGGGCCAGGAGTTTAGTAATGATCAGAGAGGGCTTGAAAGCGTTTGGCCGACCACACAAACAAGTTATCCGTTGCTATTTGTCGTAAAGGATTGCAGCATTCGAGGCTTCGCTTCTTCCGCGTTGCGAAGGCAGTAGCTCCTTTCGGCCTAAACCAAACCGGCGAGGATCAAAGTGTCCGAGGCAACGGAAGGGAGCATAAAAAAAGCCTGGACATTTGATGCCCAGGCTTCCGTTTCAAGTCTGTCAGGAATCTTCGCCTAACTTCTTTTACGGCGAAGCACAAAGCCAACACCTGAAATACCTAAAACTGCAAGCGAAGATGGCTCCGGAATAGCCGTTGTCACCGTACTGAATTGCAAGTCGTAGTTTCGCGCTACAACCGTGCCTCCGATACTTGACGAGTTATCGAAAGTCACCGTCGCGGTGGGTCCGCCGAAGGTAATTTTGTCCTGGATGAACTGGAAAGCACCGGTATCAGCTGACAAAGCAGAAGCAGTGATCCCGTTCACCTCAACGCTACTATCGATATCACCCGTCCGCCCAAAAGCGGCTGTCGCGGCAGTGAATCCATCGAACACAATCGTGTCGCCGAAGTCAGTCGTAGTCCCGACGACATCGATTACGCTGAACTCAACATCATTGAGGTTTCCGAACCCGGTATCAACACCTTGGTTCATCGCCCTCAGGTTTCCACCATCTGGACCAAATTTTGTAGCTTGCAAAGTGAAGCTGACAGTATCGTTCGCTGACAAATCCCCATCTAAATCGAGGTTTGCATAGGTAATTTCGAAGGTCAGCGGATCAGCAACGAAGTTCGCTCCAGGGAACGCACTCCCATTGAGCGTACCGGTAGCATCAGCATGTCCGAAAATACCTGTAGCCCGAACGTCGAAATTACTAATCACGACGGTCGCTGCTTGAGCCGAAGTGGCACAGACGATCACCGCGATCGCCAGTAGGTTCCTTACCATTGATATCTCCAGAAGATAAGTTTTGAAATCAACATACCGCAATCCTGACAATCAGAGAGCATTGCGGTCGATGCACCATCCCTAGACGGTATTAGGAAATGGGAGAAATGGAAGCAGTAGGCAGGCCTTTTGTGCTTTTTGATGTGCACGGTTAGGGCAGCTGTCGTTTACTGACACGAGACAACTGCAACCAAAAGACCAAAAACGCTGTAAAAAACGCATTAAAACCGCTTGCAAAGCGTTATGCAGCGAAGTGCATAACTCAACGCCATCTGGGAAATTTTTCCGATTTTTCTGTTCGTCAAAACACCGATTTCGCTGTCCTGTTTTCCTCATCGCACTCACTAGGGAAAGAAAAACTACATTAGTGCAGAAATTGCTAAGCTCTTTCAACTCGGCTTGTCAATCTAAAAGGACGACTCAAAGCAGTTGCTATCGGAACCCTTTAAAACCTAAACCATAAAGGTTAAAAATCGGCATGAAATAGCTCAACGTCTTTCGGTTCTCTCCGCTATCAGTTGAGAGCTCTAACGCCGACTTTAATCTCGACTCAAATAATCAATTGGACCGCTCGCCCCGATACTCTAAAGGCCAGTGAATGGTTGCAGCACGTCGTTAAAACGTAACCGTACACCCGCCTGATCTCACTTGTTGTGGCAATTTGTTCGAAAGCAAATCATCAGTCTTTGGAGTCCGGGTGGCAATTTTCCGTTCGATCAAGTCCGAGTGGATTCCGCATTGCTATCGACCATAACACGCCAAAGAGTCGCAATCCGTTATCACAGATAATGTCACTTCTTTGAATGCAAAACACATTGAGGTTTGCATTCTTTGCATCATGACATTAGCTCAAACTGGTAACGATGCGTTTTGAATTCAGAAGACACTATTTATATTGAATCATTGCTTATCCAAGGAACTGCTTGGTTAGCAGCACTGGGCTGGCACGTCGGATCCCTAGCGTACCTACTCAGTGGCTCACGCGAGCAGCACTCAGTCCGTGTCCGTCGTAGAAACGTAGCAGGCATTTGCTGGCTGCTTGGATGTGTCGCCATGGTCGTACATATCATTGCCAGCTATGGACTGGTCTATGGCTGGAGTCACGATGCGGCACTGCGCTTCACGGGAGATCAATCGGAAGCCGTCGTTGGTATTCGAGCTGAGTCCGGACTCTATGCTAATTTCCTGTTTCTGGCTTGCTGGTCACTGATGGCAATACAGCTACTTCGCGGGAAAGATCTCAAAGGCTGGCTCGGGATGCTGGCTCACGCTTTCCTCGCCACGATCATCTTTTTTGCAACGATCGTCTTCGAGGATGGTTGGGTTCGTTACGCGTCGATTTTCGGCTTCGTGACGCTCGTATTCGTCTTCTGCATCAAACATCACCAAAGGCCTCAGTGCGATCAATTTGGATAGATTCGAGAAAACAGGCCCTCCACAAAGCGATCATCTCGAAATGGATCGCTTGTCTCTTCTCTCCAGTTTTCGAGCCGGCCCTTTAGCTCGGCAAGCACCGAAGCCATTGCGGGATCGTCAGCTAGATTATTCCACTCCCACGGGTCTGATTGAAGATCAAACAGCTCCCACTCGGGAGGGCTTTGCAATCTTTCAAAGCCCGCACGCACGAGAGAATCCGAATCAAGCTTCTTCGCTAATTCCGGTGCCGGGCATGCATCAACGCTCTTCGCCGGCTTCGATGATTCAGCCAGCACGTTATGAATGAGCTTGTAACGATCATCGCGAACACAACGTCGAGGGTAGTAAGGTCGTTCGCCATGAAATTGAAACTCAGCAAATAGATGGTCGCGCCAACTAGAGTCTTCGCTCTCGAGGATGGGACGAAGTGATCTACCATGAAGTCCTTCCGGAACTATCATCTGAGCCGCATCTAACATTGTGGGTGTGATGTCGACGGCCGAAACTAAACGATTGCTCACTCGAGGTGTTGAAACACCCGGCCAGCGAACCAAGAAGGGCACTCTCAAGCCCGCCTCGTAGCATGTGGTCTTTCCGCGTCCCACTGGCGGACCGTGATCCCCCAGCAAAATGATCAGCGTATCATCATTGTGCCCAGTTTCTTTGAGGACCTTCAACAGCATTCCCACCGCCGCATCAAAACGCTCCACACAGTTGTAGTAGCCGGCAACTCGCTCCATCATCTTAGGATCATCAATCTTCTGAAACGGAAAAGGAACTAGCTGTTCAGGCATCCTGGGCCGTGCCGGAAGGTCACTCACCTGATCCGGAAAAATAGTTCGCCCTGTTTTTTGCTTACCCTTTCGCACCGCCTCAACGTGCGGATCAAAAAAGTTGGCCATCAAGAAGAAGGGATCGTTGGCAGAGTCTTCAATAAACCGTCTCGCAGAACTGACTTGTTGTTCAACTTGACGGCTGCCAAAACCATTTCGATCATGCAGATCCAGATCAAACGACTTCTCTGGATTGACATGCAACTTGCCAATGACTCCACAACGATAGCCTGCCGCCTTCAACAAGTTGGGAAGCGTCTGTTTTTGAATATCATCATGAAGACGAAACTTCTTATTAGCTGGTAGGGTCTTCAGCGCATTAGCCAATCCGTACTGGCCGTTGGCATGCGGATAGAGTCCGGTCAACATGGCCGAGCGTGAAGGACTGCACGAAGCTTGTGCGACATAAGCCACGTCAAACCTTACCGACGATTCCGCGAAGCGGTCCATATGCGGCGTGATCGCTTGTGAATCCCCATAACAACCAAGCTGGATCCCCAGGTCATCAGCCGTGATGAGCAGCAAATTGGGCTGCTCGCCCAACGCAGTCGAGACGAGACAGAAACAAAGGAACAGAAATGCCGCGGGAGAACGATACACAAGAGACTCTTAAAAATGTCGGTGACTCAGTCAGATGCAGCATTGTGAGTCCCGCTATCATGAGAATCAACGTTCTTCCGTCGCCACGTCGTTGCCAGCTTCATGAAACCAATTCTTCCATCACTGTTTGTTCCGATCTTGCTCATGGCCCCTCTGGCGTTTGCCCATGAAGGGCACCCCCGCTCGGCATTCGTTTCCGATGCAAGCCATGTTGTGGGCACCTACAAGCCCAAAGCGAGCAACCAATCTCCAACGGCGATGGCTGACGCGGGGATGGCCTTCTTGAACTCGCTCGACGATCAACAAAGAAAAGCCGTCTCATACCCACTTGATGATCCCGAAAGAAAGCGTTGGACCAACCTTCCTCAACGACGTGGAAACGGTGGCTTGGCACTCGGCAAATGCAACGAAATGCAAATCATGGCCTTTTGCGACCTGCTTGCGACGATGTTGAGTGAACAGGGCTACCAGAAGACCTGCAATATCATGCTGGCTGATGATCAACTACTCAATAACGGTCAGCCACGAGCTGGATTCGGGACGGAAGACTTCTTCGTGGTGATCTTTGGGAAACCCTCACCCACCGATCCTTGGGGCTTTCAGCTAGATGGACACCACCTGGGTCTCAATCTATCGATCGAAGGGGAGAGCATTACATTCGCTCCCAGCTTCATCGGCACGCAACCGGAGATTTTCAATATCGCAGATCACCAGATTCGACCTCTCGCCGGTGAGAACGACCTCGCCTTTAAGTTGGTCAACAGCCTGACCGAAGACCAGAAGGCAACAGCCATTCTATCCAATTCAAAAGGAAACCTCAGAGCAGGCCCCGGACAGGATGCCGTCCCCGAAATGGTTGGCATCAAATGCGAATCGTTAAACGAACAGCAAAAATCCTTGGTTCTGAAGCTTATCGCACTCTGGGTTAACGACTTACCTCAAAAACAAGCTGAACAGCGGATGGAACAACTTGCCGGCGAGCTCAACGAAACTCGATTTGGATGGCGAGGTTCACTAGACAACGGAAACGCCATCTCCTATTCGATACAGGGTCCGACATTGATCATCGAATACGCGGCCCAGGATGCTCGGGCAAGTCACATTCACACGATCTATCGCGACCCCAGCAACCCCTATGGGAAACAGTTTGAGTGATGCCAAGTAACTAGTGCTTTGTCCATTTTCGAGTAGCGGGACTCGCCAACGGCCTGTCGATTTAATGACATCCGTGAAATCAATGATCAGCCGCGGTGCGCTAGCACCCGGTTACGGTTTGGAACCGGATGCTATCGCGTTGCGGCTTATTAAAACGACAGGCCATTGGTGAGTTCCGCTACCCTAAGTATCGATACCGACGCACCAATAGGCATCCGTTCGCCATGACCTGCAGGTGAGCTTTCCAGTCAAGAGACGGCTAAAAGACCGGCTTCTCTAATCGCTCGCTTTATCGCGACCCTAATCTTGATCTTCGCAAAGCGAAGCCACCCGATGCGTTGAGCAGCGGTTGGTCGAGGTAACGATGACTATAATCGTCTGAAAATCCTCTGACTTGAATCTATTTTAGATATGAAGCCGTTCGCACACATTTGTACCGCTTACATCGTATTTTGCGGGGCTTGTCTGGCCGCTGACAAAAGTGGTGAAACCAAGTCGCGACCTAACGTCTTGATTCTTCTGACTGATGATCAGCGTGCCGATACGATCGCTGCCCTCGGTAACCCAGACATTCTTACACCTAACCTGGACGAAATTGTTCGACGTGGATGTTCGATGTCGAATACTTACTGCTTGGGTGCCAACATGGGGGCCGTGTGTCGCCCCAGTCGCAACATGGTGATGTCAGGGCGAACCTACTTCCGCTGGGCCAATCCAGCCGATGGATCGAAACCTGCCAGGAATGCACCCGCGATTGAAAATACGCTTCCCGCCGCTTTCAATGCGGCTGGATATGAGACCTATCATCACGGCAAACAGGGTAACACGGCGGAGCTCATCCACCGCCAGTTCAATCACACGCACTATCTTCAAGACTTTGATGATCGGTGGTCCATGGAAGCTGGTAAGAAAGTCGCTGACGACGCGATCGACTTTCTACAAGACCGGTCCGACGAATCGCCATGGTTGATGTATCTTGCCTTCGCAATGCCACACGATCCAAGGGCCGCGAGCGTCGAATCGCTTCGGAAGTATGACGCCGATTCGTTGCAACTCCCCGTCAATCGATTGGCTGCACATCCGTTCGACAATGGAGCCGTCGTAGGACGCGACGAATGGACCGCGATTTGGCCGCGTACTGACCAAAGGCTACGGTGGCACTATCACGACTACTATGCGTGTATCACAACCATCGACCATCACATCGGTCGTCTATTCAAACATCTGAAGAATACCGATCAATTTGAAAACACAATCATTGTATTCACATCAGACCACGGCCTGGCAATGGGCTCACACGGTTTAATGGGCAAACAGAATGTCTACGAAGCTGGCTACAAACCACCCATGTTGATTGCCGGGCCCGGCGTTCGTCGTGGCAAGAGCGATCACCTGAACTACCTCTTGGATTTGCACCCCACGCTTTGTGACTTGGCAGGGATCAAAGTGCCCGAAGGCCTCGATGGTAGGTCTTTCGCCGGCACGCTTCGCAAAGCCAATATGGAACCCGCTAGGAACTCCATCATGCTCTCCTACACCAATACACAGAGGGCCGTCCGCGACGGAAATTGGAAGTTGATCCGATATCCGCAAGTCAATCGAACCCAGCTTTTCGATCTCGCAAGCGACCCTACTGAGATGAATGACTTATCGAAAGATTCATCGCAATCCAATCGGATCGAGCAGTTGCTCACCAAGCTGGGCGAATTGCAAAGCGAAGCAGGTGACACTCAACCACTCGACATCGCAAACCCAACTGACGGCAGGTTCGATGCACCTGAGACCTTACTCGCTGACGAAGTCGCTCCTCCGGAAAACGTGCCGGGCTTACAATGCACATCGATGGTTGGAGGCGTTGGCTCAAAACCGGGAAAGCCGTTTACCGTATTGCGTGGACCGGACGAAGTCATCACAGCGATTGCGATCGGAACAGATCGTGAAGATGCCTCGGTCGTCACCGCTATCCGCTTTGACTTATTGAATAAGAAACTCGGCGATCAATCTCGCAGAGCCATCATCGCCGGCGACACTGAATCTCGTTTCGCACCTCTGGCGGACCAGATGAACGAGTCGCGTCAGCCTATTGGGCTTTTCGGACGAGCAGACGCCGTGATTCATTCCCTTGGCATCATCCAGTCCAACCACAGAAGAAAGACACAAGAATCATCCATCGACGATCGACGTGTACCCGCGTTTGGCGGTGTTGGAGGAGAGTATTCGTTCGAAATTCAAATCAGCAACAATGATTCTCGGCGTCGCAGCGACCGGTTTCGAGGTTTTCATGGGACGACGACTACGCGAAATGGCCAAACTGTGATCGAATCACTAGGAATTCTCTACGTCGACTAAAAGGTAAACATGTTCCGTCTGCCCGCTATCGCCCTCAGTTTGCTCTTCATCACAATTGGATGTGAATCCAATCAAGTCACCCAACCAGCTTCGAATGAGGCGGTCGAGACGGGAACCGTAAGCTTTGAGGTGATCCTGAGCGAAGACGGCCAAGAGTCGATCCAGTTTGACGTGTCCGATGTTGCCAAGGGCTCAACTCTGGAGTCCGTCATGCGGGCAATCGATCCTGAGGACCTCACGCTTGAAATCAGCGGAGGCGGCCTCACTGCGTTTGTGGTTTCAATCAACGATCAGACCGGTGGCAGCCAATCAGGCTGGGTCTACACGGTCGATGGAGACAACCCGGATGTTGGCATCGGCGGTTTTGAGCTCGATCCGCCCACGACCGTCCGCTGGAAAATCGCGAGCTTTGACGAGATCGCCGACAACAACTGACGGGTTCTAAACTCAATCAAAGATCTGTTAGACTCTCCGTGCTGGACGGGTGGCCGAGTGGTCGAAGGCTCTAGTCTTGAAAACTAGCGTAGGGGAAACTCTACCGTGGGTTCGAATCCCACCCCGTCCGCTTTCAAAAAGTTGCCTTAGTCGCCGCCAACAATCCAAGCCTTTTCCTGTCGATCGTGTCCAAACGCATTGAACAAATCGAGCATCCACTCATCGAGCACCATCTTTGTCGGGTGCGGGATGAACGAACGCCGCCAGACCAGTTCAGGGCCGCCGTTCATCGACTTTCGATGTTGCTGGGCACCTATGCGACCGAGGATTTGCCGCTCGAGGATTGCAAGATTCAAACGCCATTGTGCGAAGCCGAATGCAAGCAGCTCTCGGTAGCCATTGGTCTTGTGCCGATTCTTCGAGCGGGCCTGGGAATGGTGGAGCCACTCCAGCAGCTTCTGCCCGATGCCTCGGTGTGGCACTTGGGCATGTACCGCAACGAGGAAACGGCAGAGCCCGTCGGTTATTACGACAAACTTCCTGGTAGCGGGGCACCAGCAGTCGCTCTGGTTCTCGATCCGATGCTGGCAACTGGCGGCAGCGTGGAAATGGTCATCCGGCGATTGCAATCATGGGGCGTCAATGAGATTCGCG
>JBCCKZ010000173.1:0-9553 GCA_039027135.1 Planctomycetota bacterium | reverse complement strand
GGTCCGAAGCTGGTCGTATCACCGTAGTTACCAATGGTAAAGGCGGGATCACCTTGATCACACTCCCAGGAACAATCGTGAGTGTCGCGAGACCCTCACTGTTCCCAGCGACGGTGAAATCATTGATCAAGTGGACGGGCAAACCACCAAAGTCCCAAGTCCGATCGTTGTTGAGGATGCCTCCGGCCAGCTGCACATGGTCACCGCCCACGTTTCCCCGAGCGGAAACTCCGTCATAAGTGGGATCCGCTGCGAACGCCTGGCGAACCGCGATCGAATCGCTGTCAGTGATCACTACGTTTTGAAACGTAGGCCTTCCCGACGCGATATCGATCCCAATAAAGTTGCTGTCGGAAACTCGAACGTTCGTTAGCGACGGGTTGGCGTTTGCTCCAACCTGAATCGCAGCGACATCATTGTTGACGTTGGGCCGGGAACGGGCACCGGCGTAACGGACTTCAACATTTGAGAGCACTGATTCATCTGACCATAGGTAGATCGATTCCCACCCGCCAGGAACTGGCGTGGTCGCGTCTCCGTCCGCATTGGAATCACCACCGACCGAATCATCTTCAATCGAGGTGAAGACGATGGGTGAGTCGGGTGTTCCTTCCGCCTTGATGATCCCTGGAGCAGCGCTGATCTGATGACTCTCCTCTACCTTGATCACGCTGCCGGGGACAATCGTCAGCGTCGCAAGCCCCTCGCTGTTTCCACTGACGGCAACAGCACCAATCAGGTGAACAGGTAGCCCGCTAAAGTCCCAAGTCCGATCGGTATTCAATGTGCCACCGAATAGCTGAACGTGATCACCGCCGGCGTTGTCTCGTGCGGTTACATTGGTGTATGTCGGATCGGCGGCAAACGCCTGGCGTACAGCAAATGCATCGCTGTTGTTAATCACAACATCTCGAAATGTTGGGCTGCCCGAATCGACTTCGATACCGATAAAGTTACTTTCGGTGATCAGAACGCCATCGAGAGTGGGGTTGGCCCCGCGGATTTCAATTGCGCCTACATCGTTGTTAACGTTCGGACGCGACCGCGAACCGGCATAACGAACCTCAACGTTTGACAAAACTGATTCATCGGACCACAAATAAATCGACTCCCAATCACCGGGAACCGGTGAAGTAGGATCGCCATCCGCGTTCGAGTCGCCACCCACCGAGTCATCAAAAATCGACGTAAATATGATTGGGGAATCGGCCGTTCCTTCAGCCTTTAGGATCCCTGGGTTCGCACTGACGAAACGACCAGCATCGATCTTGACTACGCTGCCTGGAGCAACGGTAAGCGTTGCCGGGTTGGACTCGGCATCATTCGATATCGTCACATCACCTACCAGATGAACGGGCAACTCTCCAAAATCCCAAGTGCGATCGGTGTTTAACGTTCCGCCAGTAAGCCGCACATGATCGCCTCCCGCGTTATTGTTAGCAGTGACTCGCTCGTAGGTGGGATCGGCGGCAAACGCTTGGCGGATGGCAAGCGAATCGCTGTCGGCGATCAAGACATCTCTAAAAGTAGGATTGCCGGATTCAAGATCGATTCCGATGAAGTTACTGTCGGTAATCAGGACGTCATCGAGGGTGGGATCGGCTCCGCGGATCTCGACTGCCCCAACATCATTGCCGCTATCCGGGGCCCCTCGTGCTCCGGCGTAACGAACCTCAACATTCGTGAGTTCCGATTCATCCGACCACAGGTAGATCGATTCCCAACCGCCGGGAACTGGTGCCGTCGCATCGCCATCAGCATTGGAATCCCCACCGACACTATCATCAGCAAACGAGGTAAAGATGATTGGCGATTCAGCCGTTCCCTCCGCTTTGAGGATTCCCGGATTGGCGCTGATGAATCGCCCGGTGTCCACCTTGATCACGCTGCCAGGAGCCACCGTGAGCGTCGCGGGGTTGCTGTCTACATCATTGCGAATGCCGAGGTCGGCAGTCAGGTGCAACGGCAACCCTCCAAAGTCCCATGTTCGATCCTCGGTCAGCGTTCCGCCGGGAATCTGAACATGGTCGCCTCCGGCATTCCCGGTCGCGGTGATGCCTTGATAGGTCGGCTCTGATGCAAGCGTTTGTTCGATCGCGTGACTATCACTCCCGACAATCGAAACTTCAGAGAATGCTGGGTTGCCAGCCTGAACAAAGATGCCTCTTGCCGAACTCGCATCAATGGTCATCGATTGGATGGACGCGGTGTCTTGCCCCACATCGGGCGACGCGAAATCGACATACAACGCCGCTGAGGCAAAGTCACCTGCAAACCGAATTTCGGTGTTGGACGAATTCCAATTCGCGGTAAGAACGTAGATCGCTTCCCAATCACCAGCCGCGGGCGTTCCATCCACACCGTCGCTAAGATCTTCACCAACCGAATCATCCAGTTCCGACGTGAAAACGATCGGCTGGGTCAATGTTCCCAACGCGTCGACGGAGCCGAGTGCACTCAGAAACTGCCCATCGGCGAACTTGACAACCGTGTCCGGATCAATCGTCAGCTGGATGCCTTCGGGAACCGTCACATCGCCGGTGACGTGAATAGTTCCGGACCAAGTCGTGTCTTCGGTCAGTGTGCCACTGACATCCGTCGCCAGCATCCGGCGAGGTTCGAGTGACTGTAAGAGTGATCGCCGATTTCGTTGATTCTTTGCTCGACGTAAACGGTCATTCCACTGTCGCTTGGAAGCCTTTCCCAAGCGAAACTTTGAGAGGTTGAACATAGGTTGCCGGTCGCGTTGGTTTTCGTAACCTTCTTACGAGAGTCTTTCATTGCGTCCGACATCAAGCAGGGGACGTGCGAGCACAATTCGACCCGCCTAGATTAACGAAGCCGGCGCTGCGAAATAGTCTAAAACCTCGCAACCACGGCGGTTTACCGCAACGTTTTTACCCACAGCCAATACAAAGAAAGAAAACACCCCCCAGAGGAGCTACGGGATTGACCAAACCAAGCTTCGCATTCGATGCTTCCGAAAATTGGTTATCAGGCTAAGGGTCGCTAAATCTTCGCGTCTCTTGGGTCCTAGTCCGGTTACTTTCGAGATCAAAGTTGCAGCTCCCCTTCCCATCGATTCGCAAGGCCTTCAAAGATGTTTTCGAACATCTTTATGTCGACGAAGAACTGAGCTGGGGTGTCGTTAAGAACAGCGTGAAGCCGCCATCAACGGCGAACCAGGTGCAGGGCATTAGGACCGCGGTCTTGCCCAAGAACCGCAGAAAATTGATCCGCGAGTTATCGGAAAAACTTCGGCGATTAGATCATGTTCAGATCTCGGAACATCCTGGTGATCGCGACTCGAGATCGAAGGCTCTGGTTCGCTTTTCGATTCCCGACCCGCATGATGAGCTCGCCCGAATTAGGTACAGGAAGGATGAGTTCCGAATTGAAACTTCGCCCGAAGGAAGCCTTTGGCTAGCACTAGACGCTCGCTACCGAGAGTCGATTCGCTGCCAGGTTACCGAATGGGTGGAGCTCGAAAAGTTTGTTCAAGCGGTTTTGGCAAAGTACAACCGGCGACATGCGAGCACCCAGAGACAAAACAAGATCCGCGGCTTCAAGGCCAACGCAATCATAGCCGCCGTCAAGCAACTCGCCGAAGAAGAACAATTTGATTTCAGATACACCACCGACACTCAGAAGCTAAAGCTCTGGGTCATTCTTAAAAAGGATTCGGTGCTTGAAATCGAAGTGCGTTTCTCGAAGTTTGAAGAAACGCTTCCCAAGTTACGTCAAACGATTTGTTCGCTGAGGCAACTCTACGAAGAGGGACTAAAATTCAAGATTGGGACGCAGCGACTGATTCCATGGGGGGCCGTGAGCAGTGTTCCAAAAGAAACACACGATAAATGATTTGCCAAAGACACTTTTTTCGCATTTGCTACTTTGTGCACTTGCCAATTCGAACCGTCGTGTCACGTCAGCGAGCCAGCATCAGCTAGCCGCCAAACCATGCAAGGAAACGCGACACTCGATTCTGAAATCTGAGGCACGGCGAAGTAGAAACGCGACACGCCAGCGAGAGTGTCGTTGGACTCACTCGCTGGCGTGTCGTGCTAGTTAGCAAAAAGCGACTTCGCAATGCCGCTAAAACTATGGCTGGATGCGTTCCTGCTTTAAGAATTCAGCTGGCGTGGAGATCCGAGGAGCCTCGGGTTCTGGCGGTGCGAAGAGGGCTTTGAAGAAATTCGGCTTGGAGCTTTCTGGTTTTCGATCGCTTTGCTGACGATTTGAAGCCGTGAAGAACCTTGCGGGGTTGAGTTTGGCTGGATCAAGAGCTTCTCGGGTGCGTTTCCAGGTATTGCCCGCTGTGCTACGCACCTCACTGACAAGACCATCCTTCTTGCGGATGACTCTCTCTTTTTCTGACTTTTGGGGAAGAAGATTGGCCAGCGAAGGCAGCTTAAACTGAGGCAACTTCCAGTTGGTTGGATTAAAGATACCACCTGGGGCTCCGGTACCGGTCGCATCTGGTATCGCTGCCGGAGGCAGTGTTTGCAGATCGGAGCTCAATGTACCCGATGAAGATGGCGATCCAACGTCCTGGGCTAACAGCGGACTGTTGCACACCAATGAGACCAAGAGCGGGATCAAGAAGATGATGTTGCGAGTGCGAATTTTGAGTTTGGGCATGGGGTGGCCACGCGGACAGCGGTGAGAAAATGGTTTCTTTCCGCTTCGCTTAAGCAATCAACCGTTCTTGGTACAACCCCAAGTCAGGAATCGACGGATTAATTCCACACCTGGCTCCGTCAAGAAACTCTCCGGGTGAAACTGCCAACCCTCCATCAGGTGCTCCTTGTGGCGAACGCCCATGATCTGTCGCTCGCCGCCCGTGTCGGTCCAAGCACTCACTTCCAACTCGTTCGGAACGGTGGATGGATCGATGACCAGGGAGTGATAGCGAGTCGCGATAAAGGGGTTACTCAAGCCGGCAAAGAGTCCCTTACCATCGTGATGGATCTCGTCCGTTTTGCCGTGCATCAGCTCAGGAGCTCGGATGATATTCGCCCCCAATGACTGCCCCATCGACTGATGGCCTAGGCACACGCCCAAAACCGGCACGACACCCAAAAACTCCGTCACCGCGTTAACACTTACCCCAGCTTCGCTAGGCGTACACGGCCCCGGAGAGATCAAGACTCGCTCAGGCGACAACTCTCTAATCGACGATAGCTCCATTTCGTCATTACGCACGACCTTCACGTCCACGTCGGGGTCAATCTCCCCCATTCGCTGGACTAGATTGAATGTAAAGGAGTCGTAGTTATCGATGACAACGATCATGGTGAGTTCGAAGAGTCTGTGAATTGACAGTCAAGCTTTTTCCGAGCATCCAGCGATCTGCAGTTGATGAAATCGCGAAGCCCCAACGATCTCCGTTGGCTAATTTATGATCTTTCGACATGGATCGTCCAACCGGTCTTTGGCTATGGCTTTCTGCTTGCGTATAATTGGCTTGTCGCGAACGCACGACGACCGGTCCCAAACAAAAATCGAGGACGGTGTCAAATCGATCGGGCCTCTTGGGCAAATGCCATCGTCAGATTTTAGCCATCCCCGCAACGCCTTATTCTAGGTTAGGTTGGTTATGGGAATTGATTTGGCGGAGAGCGTAGATTTGTTCGATCGTCAATGATTCAGTAACTGCGTAGGTTATGTCGTGTTATCGGTTCGTCCAAAAGTTTCGCAGCTAACGTTCAACGTCTTCTCGAGGTCCATTCACCCCGAGCTTTACGACGTTTATGCATCTCGAGATGTCGAACGAGAAAAGTACAGCGCTCGAATCGAGGTGACCAATTGCGGACACGTGATTACTTGGAAGACGACGCCTCCGTCCGCTTCGGAACAATTCGATAGCGGCTCGGAATTGGAAAATTCGGGCATTCAATACGCGACCTTGTGCGAAGTTGCGTCGGCGGCGACGCAGCCTTTGCCAACCAAGCGGCAATTGCTAGGTCGCAATTTGAAAGGTAGCCGGACTGAACGGGTCGACCACCGTCTGGGAATCAATTACCGAACGCACTTTCAGCTTGAAACGGTCAAGCCTGATTTGTTTTGGATGGTGCACAAGCAGCTAGACAGTGGTCCCGTCGAGGGCCTGATCCATCGCTTCGAACCAAGCGTTCGAATTTCGATGGGTGCTCTGAGCTACATCAACATTGAAACCCGTCTCCGATCCATGCGGATCCAGGCGATTCATACATTTCCTGACGACTACGAGATCGTGAAGATCGAATCGTTGTTTTCGATCGATCCGCCCCAAGGTGATTGATCGGAACCAGCGTGATTGATCGGGAACCAGGGTGACTGATTGGAACCAGGGTGACTAATCGGGAACCAGAGACTCGCCGGGACATCGCTTCACTCGATCAACTCATTGGAGTCATCGATCTTTGCAATGCACAATGCGTCCACGCGGTCGCTGGAAACCGGTCAGAGTATCGACCACTTGAGCTAACCTCGGGAAACCCAAGTGGACTACTCAACGCCTATGCTCGAGTAGGCATTCGTGATGTTTACATCGCGGACATTGACGCGCTCACTCGCCAGGAACCACAGGTCGAGCTGTTAAGACAGCTGGTGAGAGTGGCCGATGGGTTGGGACAAATGGTATGGCTGGATGCTGGGTGGAATCCCAAGCTCTCGCGGGAGACCGTTCGTCGAATCGACCATGAAAATCTTCATTGGATTGCCGCGACCGAATCAATGCTTGATCCCTCCGATATCGAAGGGTTGTGGAGCATTGTCGATAGCGGACGAGTGGCTCTCTCGCTGGATCTACATGACGGCCGGCTCAAGTGCGGCTGCACCGGCGAAACCAACTTGGCCGCCTGGCTCGAGATAGCCGCGAAACGCGCTTGCAAGAATGTGATTGTCCTGGACACAGCCTTTGTGGGCACTGGAAAAGCTCCAGGCCCGCCAAAGCACATCAAAGAAATCATCGAATGGCTCGACCAAAACGCGCAAGAGCCCCTTGTGATAAGCGGGGGAGGACTCTCCCAAATCGAGGACAAGCACTTTTGGCTGTCGGCTGGCGTTGATCGCGTTCTCGTTGCCACCGCATTGCATCGACGCATGCGTGAAACTGGCGATTTTATTATTCAGAGCTGCCCAACACCCATGAATGATTCAGCGGGTGACTAGAACGTTTTCGAATGACGCATGGCGGAGCATCAAAGCGAGAATCGATAGGGTGATCTGGAAAACAGAAGTAGCCATGATCATCTTTCTTTTTCGACGCCGATTCTGTTAGCTTCCGTCAAGGCGATTGAGGGGGCCCGTCAATCGATTTTGGAATCGGGAATGAATCAGGGCACAACGTCAGCAAACGATGAATCATTGAATACGTCGACGACTCCCATTCGTCGTCGTTCGCTCGATTCGCCACCATCTGCAAGTGATTGCGAAGCTGGCAAACGCTGGGTACTGAAGCTGATTGCTGAACGTCAAAAGCGAGATACGTCTTCCGAGTTCAAAACTAAGCTTCGAACCCAACCAGCGACCTACCACGGCACTGGCGAAGAACCAGTCAGCTTCCGTGTGGTCAGCCTTTTGTGGCTTGGGGGAATCTTCCTATTGGCCGTTCCCATCGTCACGATGGTCGACTTACCGGTCGCCGTGTTCTGGCAGAACCAACCGGCCGACGCCTGGTGGATGGAAACGCTCAACCATGCTTCCGAGTACGCACGGGGAACCGGCGTGTTTCTTTCTTGTGTGGCGATCCTATTGTGGCGTCCCAAAAGCCGTTGGAGCATTCCTCGCTTGGCCTCGTTGGCTCTCGGTGCCGGAGCGGTGGCCACCTTGGCCAAGCTGGTCGTGCTGCGTCCGAGGCCTGGCACGGTGGGATTGGACAATTCGATTTATGACTCGGCGTGGATATGGAAGTTCGACTGGACTCTCTCCCAAATAGCAAACTTCGATCCAGCGATCCGAGCTTTCCCTAGCGCCTCGCTGGCCAACGCGACCGCCCTGACGGTGGGTCTTGTTGTCGTGATTCCACGCTGGAAAACGCTCTCGCTGTCTTTGTGGACGGCAACCCTTATTCAACGTTCCGCCTGCGGAGCTCACTTTCTGAGCGATCTGTTTGGATCCATCTCGGTCGGCCTGGGGTGGGCCTACGTTTGTTTTCACCCATCACTGATGGGTCGAATCTTCGATCGTCTGGAGGCTACGGAAGACCGACGGACTCGTCGTAGAAAAGCCGCTACGGAGCGGCGGGAAGCCCGCAAACGCGATCGTCAGGAATCAGCACCATCCAAGGCCGCTTAGACGAACCATAGGCAGCAAACCGGCGTAGCGAAGCAACATAGGACTGTCTTCTCCCTGTTCGACCCGCTGCTCAGGCTGCCTGCCACGTGGAAACTGCTCAAACTGACTCTGATACCGCGACGCTCGATCCCCCCGAATCGACGTCCAATACAGAAACAACGGCCGATGCAATCATCGAAACCCGAAACCTGAGCAAGGTTTATCGGGATTTCTGGGGTCGCCGAAAAGTTAATGCACTCAAGTCACTGGACATTGAAGTTCGGCCGGGTGAAATCTTCGGCCTGCTGGGCCCCAACGGTAGCGGCAAATCCACCACGATCAAATTGATCCTGGGCCTGCTTTTTCCCACGAGCGGTCGCGTTTTGGTTTTCGACAAAGACGCAACCGAAACCAGCAAGAATGAGCGAATCGGCTATCTGCCCGAGGAATCCTATCTTTACAAGTTCCTGACCGCCGAGGAGACGCTCGATTTCTACGGCCGGCTCTTCAACATGTCAGCCGCCGATCGCAGAGCTCGCGTCGATGACTTGATCAAACTCGTCGGACTCACCGGTGCAAGGCACCGGCAATTGCGAGAGTATTCCAAAGGGATGACACGCCGCGTTGGTCTTGCCCAGGCTCTCATCAATGATCCCGATCTTATTTTGCTCGATGAACCGACCACCGGGTTGGACCCGATCGGTACTCGCGAAATGAAGGACTTGATCCTGGCCCTCCGTGACCGCGGCAAAACGGTGTTGCTATGCAGTCACCAACTAGCCGACGTCCAAGACGTCTGCGACCGGGTGGCGATCCTCCACCAAGGCGAACTCAAAGAGCTCGGACGGGTTTCGGATCTGCTGAAGGTTCAGGATGTGACAGAGGTCCATGCGTCGGGCTTGACCGATGATGCCAAGGCAGAAATCGCGGAGGTGATTCGACGTCATGGCGGCGACGTTCGCAGCATCGATAACCCAACGGCAACAATGGAAGACCTCTTCCTCAATATCGTTCGAGAGAGCGAAGCTCGTCCTGGTGCGAGACGCGTTTCCGCTGAACCTCAATCAGATACCAGCGATTCAGATTCGTCTGAATCGTCGGATTCGTAAGTTCGGAGGAGAGCAAACACGATGACTCTTCAACCGGAAGACTTCTGGTCATTTAGCGAGTGGCTCTTGAGGCCGGGTGCTCCTCTCGAGAGCGCGGCATTGCAAGGAATTGTGCTGATCATCCTTGCGATTGTGGTCGGCTTGTTCGTTGGTTACCTGATTTCGGCGGTGAGATACGGGCCCGG
>JBCCKZ010000172.1:0-9554 GCA_039027135.1 Planctomycetota bacterium | reverse complement strand
CTGCATGGAGGGGCCAATCCAACCGTACTGTTCTTCGGAGTACTTCCAAAGATGATGATGAGAGTCGATAAGCATGCGATACTTTGGTTAAAAATTGTCCCCAACAACGTTGTCAAAAATTAACCTCAACGACTGCAAACAACAACATCCACTACAATTTGCAAATCAAAGAGTCTGCTGGAAAGACGCCGAAGAGGCTAGATATTGACATCAGGTTTCGAATCCGCCAAACACCAAACTTAGAGAGTCGGCGGGACGGCTGGTTCTGCGGGACGGGAAGCCAACGTTTCCGGATCGACGTCATCATCAGTCGCCTGAACCCGCTCGATCACCACCACGCACATGTCATCGAACGGCGCCCTGGCGCCTTGATGGTCCAGGACCGAAGTAACAATACGGTCTCTCACGCTCTCGGCGTCTCCGCCTGATCGAACAAGATCTCTGAGAGCATCGGTTCCAAACTCCTCGTCGTCGGCATCCATCGCTTCGTTAATACCGTCGGTGTAAAGCACCGCCACGTCGCCAATCTCAAGTGGGAAAATGGTGGTCTCGTATTCCACTCCATCCATGATCGCAATCGGTAAGCCAGACTCCTCTTCGCCCGGCTCATGCAGCGAGCCATCACCGGCTTGCCGAATCATGGGCGGCATGTGACCGGCATTACAAATCGCAATTTCACTTTGATTCGAGTCGATCACAACAACAAGGAACGTGATAAAACGCTCAACCTGGAGCAGACTCATGCGATCGTTAAGCTGTTCAGTCGCTTTGGCCAAGTCGGCTGTTCTCGCCAAACAGAATCGGGTCTCGGCTGACAACTTGGCCATAAACATCGCAGCCGCCACGCCATGACCCACGACGTCGGCAACAACGATCGCCACACGACCTTGGTCAAGGTGAATGTAATCGTAGTAATCACCTCCAATGTGGTTGGCGGCCTTGTAGTAACTGGTCACCTTAAAGCCAGGCGAGTCCGGAGGCTGAGAGGGCAAGAAAGCTTGCTGGACATCGGTAGCCAGCTTGAGATCCTGTTCAACTTCTTTTTGATGCAATGCCTGCTCGTGCATTCGAGCATTTTGGATCACGATGCCGGCTTGAGCTGCAACGCCCGCAAGTAGGTCGCTATCCTCTTCGCGAAATTGACCTCGCCCCGAGAGCGAGTCGATCTGAAGCGCTCCAAACGCGTTCCCGTCCGCATCAAGAAGTGGAGCACAAATCATCGAACGAATTGAGAAGTCCGCAATCGATTGGCTGCTATCGAACTGAGCATCAGATGATGCGTCAAGGGAGAGGATCGGCTGGCCGGATTCGATGACCTTTCGGACAATCGTTCGACTGATCCTGACGGTCTCGCTGTCGTCATGCGGGTTTCGAGTTTTGACCCATCGCGGTACGAGCGACTCGTCCTGCTCAACGGTCACAACAAAACCACGATCGGCCGCAGGAAAAATCGTGAATAACGATTCGAGAACCTTGGGAAGGACTTCGTCAACCGCGAGAGCGCCAGTCAACCGCCGGTTGATTTGCATGAGCGCTTCCAGCTTTGCTTCGGGTGTCGCCGAAACCTTCAGTCCGCTGTCACTTTGCTCGACGTGAATTTTCGAGGTGACGGAACCAGTGGCCTCCTCGTCCACCATTTGGATCCCAAAGTTGGAACCATCGAACGTCATCTCCTGGCCACCCATGAACGCGGGCAACGGGGTTTGTGTGGGCGGCTCGGCAGTATTCTCGGCTCGACCTGTGAAGATAAACTCCACGTCGGAAATACGAATAACGTCTCCCGTCGACAGAGGACTTGGAGACGAAATCATTCGACCATTGAGGAACGTTCCGTTTCGACTGCCGCTGTCTTCCAATACGCATTCTTCATCTTGCCGAACGATCTTGGCATGGAAACGAGAGACTGCGCCGGCTTCGACGACAATGTGACAATCGGGATGTCGCCCCAGCGTCGTTTCGACTTCTTCTAGATCAAATCGATCTTGGCCTTCGGGATTTCCTGCGACTGAGAGATGTGCCATCGTGATGCGTGAGCTGAAGTCGATCGGGGCCTATTGCAAAACACCCTCAAAACGACTTGAACACGGGTGCCGCGTAGGCCAAGCGAAACCATTGTACGCTCTCAATGGGGCGTCAAACGACCCAGGATATCCTGCAAAATTCTCTGCTCGAGTAGCGTGTCCCGCCCGAGCGAAATCCACCCCAGAGTGCCCGCATCCAAACCATTCAAACGATCCTCTTGTCGAATCACGGTACCATCGTGCCGGGCCGCCGTAGCCGCCCCACCGATGGCAAACTGCGACTGATCGGTGTCCTCGAGGTCCTTTTGGACAACAACTTCAATCAAATAGCCACTGATACTTGTGACGGAACCCTGAGCAAATCCAGGCGTTTGGCCGGGTGCCACGGTCGCCATCGAGCCATACGGATCGGCAACTGCACCAAGCTGCGGGCGCACCGTGACGATCGCCCTTCGACGAATCGACTGAAAGGTACTCTGCAACTTTTCGAAGCCCGAAGTGCTGTCCTTTCGCCAAGGCTCAAATACCGAGGCACCCACGCGGTAAGAAGTTTCTAGTTGCCCCTCAACAACGACGCCCTCAACCGATGCCAAAGGCTGTTCTCGGGCGATCCGAAAGTAGTCGTCCACCGAATCGACGACCTGCTTCCAAACCACCGTTTCATCCAGTGGCGCCAGGACAACCGGATTGGGAATGATCTCGGCGGGTGGATGATTGTTAATCCGATAGAGGAGCTGCCCACAACCACTGAGCAACATCAACAATCCGCATCCCCACCACGCGTAGAAACGACGAATGATCATCTCAATGTGTTTGTGCCTTCGGAAGCGATCAACAAAGGCAATGCACCGGGGACATCATTTGGAAAGATCGACCAGACTGGAACCCGGCCCTGGATCTTCACCATGACTGCCTGCTGGGCCTCTTCAACCTTGCGTTTGCGAATCTTCGCTCGGATTTCGTCTTGAACCTGCGATAGTGGCGTCACACCAGCTTCTTCACGCTCGAGCACGCGAATGATATGCAATCCAGAAGCATCCTCGAGAACACGACTAAGCAAGCCAACATCCATCGTAAAGATCTCGTTCTCGAGTACTTCCGAAGCAAGTGATCCACGACTTGTCCACTCATGAAGACCGCCATCGGATGCGAACGGTTCCTGGCTCTTCTCTCTAGCAACCGCTGCGATGGATCCACCGAAAAATGCTTCGTTACCCATCGTGTTGATGGCTTCAACCGCCGCCTTGCGATCGGGAAATCTCTCGAAAAGCACCGTCAGTTGTTCCCATCGAGCGCGGGCCGGGTGTTCGAACTCACTCCGATGCGTCTCGTAGTACTCATTGACGTCAGCTAACGAGATCTTCGGATCGCGATCAACATTGGACCGAATGTAGAGGTGCCCCAGCATCGTATCGATGAATTCGTTCTCACGGGCGATTAGCGACGTCCCTTTGGAGCGTAGTTTGCTATCCAAATCGCGAATACTCTCGGCTTCGTACTGCTTCATGAGATCCGGCAGCTCCTGGTCATGGAACATCTGACGAGCTCTCGCCGTCAGCGTTTTTTCAGCTTCCAACCGCTTGTCAGTCGATTGCGTTCCAACTTGGTCAAGCAGGAAGCTCTCTCTCATCACTTTCTGCGGTATCCGCTGAGCCAGGACATTTCGAATGAGAGCGACTCGGGCCCGGTCTCTCTCGGCAGCCGGTATTTCTTGGCCTCGAGCTTTGACGACTTCATCGATTCGAGCATCAACCTTCGGCAACAACTCGCCCAGCAAGATCGGAGTCGTCCCCACGTACGCAATGACCGCGGCGGGATCATCGGGAAGCCGCTCGATTGGTGACTCTTGCGCGTTGCCCAACGGGGCCAAGAGGACGACCAAAACGATCCAACCGACACCGACAAGGCTCGCCACACTTGGGATTGACGACTTCATGGGCGACGGCTGACCTGAGAATGTGCGATAGAAAACGGCGAAACAGTGGTCTACCGAGATCTCACAAGCGATAGCAAGTGGAAAAAGGCCAGTGCATTCACTGTCCCATCGAACGTGCCAACCTACCGATCATCGCGAAGTAGACGAAAGACACGGCAACCGTGGCCGCGACTCCCACGAAGATCATCGACACTTCAGCGACCGTAAAGCAAATCACATAGATCAAAAACAACGCAAAGAAAATTAGTGCGCTACTGAAATACATCGCGCCCCAAGTTTCTTTATTCCGTGAAACACCACGTGCCACTTCCGCCGAAAAGGGGATCCAAGGTGATCCTTGGTCAAGCATCGAAAGCAAGATGAATGGGAACAACAAAAAGACAGAGAACATCGCGGCGACAATCGACAGAAGATTGATGCCGACGAACGGAACGACCAAGGCGGAAACAGGAGCCAAGGGCATCGCAAGTGCGATCGCCAGCATGAAAGCCTCGCCAAGCCATTCGGTCGGTGCGAAAGAAGGCCATTGTTCGACCCGTTTGGCACCACCTGAAACGGACTGCATGACAGCTAGGCCGCAACATGCAACCAGAACTGCAATGCCAAAAATCAGAGGGACAATACAAATCAGCGTTATCAAATTATCCATCAAAACGCCGAAGTAAATTGGCAGCGACAACAGAAGCGTGAAGGCTGCGACATGGGCGATCACACCAATGTCGCCAAGCACTCCAAAGACCTCCTGCAACCAAACCTTCATATCAGGAGTTTCCCAGTCTTCCTCTTCTTCTTCCTCGTCTTCCGCTTCGGCTTCAGCCAAGTACTGGTCGGCCCGCTTCCGAAAGGGATCTTCCTGTCTCAGATCCTTTTCGTCTTTCGAAGACTTTGTATTTGCCGTTGCAGTAGCAGTTGCCGCGAAGATTGGTGAAAGCGGCTTCTCCTCAAGAGCGGGAGATTCACCCGCTTCACGTTTGCGTTTTCGTTCTTCACTGAGCCGCTTCTTCTCAATCTCTCTGGCGACTTGCTGTTCAAGGTCAGCTGGCGGCGGCGGTACCAAGACATCTGCATGACAATCTTCGCAGCGCAAGTTCATTCCCTGTTGGGACGCGCGTGCGTAAATCACGGTGCCGCAAATGTTGCAAGTCACTCGATATTCCGCGTTGGCAAGATTGATCTCGCTGACCGACGCAGGGGGCGCAATCGTCGCACCAAAATCTTCGCCGCCCAGATCAACGTTGGTCGGACTGACGGCCATTTCGTTTGACCCTAAATCGCTCAGGTCAACTTCATCAAATTGATTCCCGTCGAGGAATTCTGGCAAATAATCTTCGACGCTTGCAGAAGAATCTGTTTTAGGCGGCCCTTCTGCCGTCACGGGCATCAAACCAAAGTCATCATCAAGTGAATCATCCAAGAGATCATCACTAGCACCTTCACCGCCGAACTCGTCAGTCACTCCCGATTTTGAGGCACTCTGAATGACCTCGTCACCCGCGGGCCCCGACTGCTTGGGGGCCAAATCAGCGGGGTTCGGCTGATTAGTAGGCTTAGGCGGATCACTATCAAGCGAGAGCCAATCCGCGTCATCCTCAGTAGCCGAAGCCTTCAAATTGGCAGCCGAATCAAAAGAATCGCCCTCGAAATCAAGTGGCTCGACAATGCCACCTTGATCGGCCGGCAGCCGAAAACGCTTCTGGCAGACAGGACACATGAGTGGTGCCCTGGCGTCAGTGACGGCGACATCAACCTGAGCTTGGCAGTGGGGGCATTGGGTTTTGACGGACATCTATAGGATCGGCCGCGAGGAAGACAGATGGCGGATTGGGATAAACCGGCTTACCGATAAAAATAGTAGACCACCGCACTTCCATTGGAAACAAACGATCCATGATCTTGACCGCAATGAGCACTCTTCGGCACCCGATTCATCCCGATGATGCCGTCGAAGCCTGTGGAGCACGCCTCGTTGAGACTCTCGGCCCTCATGATCCCGAGACGGGTCCCGCGCTGATCCAATGGATCCGCTGGGCCGAGTCGATGGCTGGCCGAGTCGACTTCCCTCGACTGAGTGCGGTGATTCGCCATTTAAGCATGTCGCATTACATCTATCGATTCGAGTTCAAGCTGAGCGAGACGGATGCGTGGATCGACTGGTGCCATCGTGCCAACGCGATTGTCGCTTCTCCAGACCAAACGATTCGCGATCCAGAGGGACGGGTGCTGATCTCGGCATCGTCATCAGTTTCGAGCGACATGGATGCCCAGGTACCCCGGCCAAACGATGCCAAGGATCGACGATTAGATGCTGAGACGTTGGCCCAACGCCAAGGATGGAAACTTCCAGATGGCCTGCCGCCAACGCCTGGAAAGGATGAGGTTGTGATGCGAGACGCGGAAGTGATCGGCTGGCGCATGCTTGCTCAGTTCATCCTGGCAGTTCGGTCAGAGTCTTGCCTGAACGAACACCCCATCGATGCCGAGACGCTCAAACGCCGCTCGCCATTGGCATTCGAAGCACTTTCGCCGCGGGAACGCGACTTCATATTCAATGAGAACCCCAATCCGGATCAGCTTGATAGTTATCTGCGATGCTACGAATCGCTTCATTTGCTCTCGTGGACGGTCGGCCTGCAATTACAGCTGGATCCGGTAACAGACCATTGCAATCGAGCCGCCACCATCGAGACCTTTGTCGATCGGCCACACCGAGACCTACTTACCCAAACCGCGTTGAGGCCAATCTCTGAGATCTTGGATCAAGCCGATCGCACGCTGATCATGCTTGCTGCCGCACGTATTGCCGTCGACCAAAATGAACCGCTACCCAAATTGAATGGTGAGTCCCTCGATGGAATCGTTCTCAGCCAGAGACTTCATGCATTCAACTGGCTGATCGACCCCGAAGGGAATGACTGGGACGAAGTCGATATCGCCACATGAAACAAACCCTAGGGGCGAACGATATTTTTGACGGATTTGGTTCACTTTGACGATTACGCCGGTCGATAAGGTTGTTCGGACGGACTCAGTCTCGCTATCGCGGGGTTGGGATGTTCGGTTTATGAACTTGACCTTGCCTTTCCAGACGGCTAGACTGCAAAAAGCTTTTTAAGTCGCACTGGGACAAGAGGTTACGGCGTTTTATGTCGACTGGTTCAGATCCGAAGGAGACGGCTATTACCAAGAAGGAAATCGTGCGAACGATTTCTGAGGAGGTAGGCCTGACCCAACAACAGACCAAAGAGATTGTCCAAAAGACTTTCGACGCCATCGTCGAAGCCCTTGTGACGCACCGCCGCATTGAGCTTCGTAATTTTGGAGTGTTTGAGGTCAAAACACGGGCGGCGAGGAAAGCTCGCAACCCAAAAACCGGCCAGCAGGTCATGGTGCCTCCCAAGCACGTGGTCTCGTTCAAGCCGGGCAAGGTGATGGAAGCGAAAGTGTTGAGACTTGATCACGCCGCCGCGGAAAACGCCTCATCGAGTTTCTCGAATGACTCTGCTCATCCGGGAGACACGACGCAGGAACCTGTTGGAGATTCATCGAGAGCGCCCATCCGCGATGCTCGTGATCTTTGGCGGTAATTTGCCAAACTCGAATTCCCAAATCCAATTACCACCCTACGGCGATCTTTCACGGAGGAAAGACATGCGACAAACCTCAAAAAACCGCAAATGGGTTCGTTGGACCGTCGCCATCGCCTTGGCTGCAGCAATCCTGCCCTCAACAGGTTGCTTCGTTCCAATTTATTCAGCCCGACCCGAGCGGCGAATTCAACAGCTTTTGTATACCTCTGAGGACCTCAGAAGCGTTGTTGACGAATGGGAGCGTTTTTGGCACCTGGATCAGCCCAGCCACATGACGCCAATTCGTACTCACGGCGGCTTGATGTAGAACGGTACTAAAGGATGGAGCACCGATCGTGTCACAGAATTGACACGTGAGAGAAATGTCGGGCACCACCAATGGGTTTGGTGGTACCCAAAATTCGCGTTCCGCGACCGCATTCATTTTACGGTCGCGTCCTAAAACGCCTCCCAATAGGTAGAAGGCGTTGCTTGTCATACTCTGTCACTCCCGCAATCCACTTAAAGGATGCTTACTTTCGCGGAGCAACGAGACTGCTTGAGACGTTGTCTCGTGTCGCTTACGGGCTTTCCGAAGCCGGCGTTTCGCTGGTGGCAGTGACATTTCCACCCGGAGTTTCTGCGGTTGCCGTGACGTTGCTATCGGCTGCTGGCTCGGTCGAGGTGTCAACGCTTGGTGGTGGCGGTGGCGAACAACCCATGGCGCATACCAGCGACAGTGCGGCCATCGACGCAACAAATTTCAGTTTCATAAAAATCTCCGGGGATTCGAGTACTGCTTTCATTTAACTCGCTAGACGGTTTCTCGTCGAGTGATCGGCATTGGTTTTGACACCTTAAGGCGGTTGAATCGGCATAACTGGAGGAATCCTCGTCTGCCCAGGTGACACGTCGTCGGACCGGCCATCGCACAATCGGCACAACCGGTACCGGCGCAAGCGCAGCTTTGCGTAAGCCAGCCAAATTACCAAGCCGATCCCGTTTGCGTGGGCAACCCTTGCTTCGTAGTCGATGTAGTCAGTGCATCGATTCCCTTCTAGCCAGACGGCAATCTTTCCATCCTCCCGGTGACCCGACTGATCCCTCCGTGCCTCGTATGTTCACGGAACTCCGGATCTCGTCACAGCCATCGGAACTTCGGACAGACTCCAACCGGCTTGGTGCACGGGGGGATCGCATGACACGCTTTTCGCGGCACGTCGTCGTGAGAGCGTTCCAAGCTGCGTCCATGCAACGAAACGTTGTTTCCTTTGGAGAATTTGAAGATGAGAAGGCTTTGGTTCTTGCCAGCCGCACTGCTCGCCATGGCAGTCGGTTCGCAAACCGCCTCGGCCGCCTATTGTGGCGGTGGGTGTTATGACAGCTGTGGCGGATGTGGTTCAAGCGTGGTCGATGGTGGTGCGGTTGCCGATGGCGCCGCTCCTGTCGCCGGCGGAACCTACACCGTGATGCGTACAGTCAAAAAGACTGTCATGGAGCAAGTCGAAGAGACTCGCTACCGCACTCGCAACGAGGTGTACTACGAAGATAAAGAAGTGACAGCAACGCGAATGGTTCCTGAAACCACCCAGCGTGAAGTCCAATACACCGTGATGGTTCCTACGTACGAAACTAAGACTCGTACGTACAACTACACGGTTAACAAGCCGGTGTACGAGACTCACGAAAAGGTGATCAACTACACCGTCCGTAAACCTGTTTACAAAACGCACAGCAAGGTGATCAACTACACCGTGCGTAAGCCGGTTTACCAGCAACACTCGAAGGTGATCAACTACACCGTCAAGGTTCCCGTTCGGGAAACCAAGTCGAAGGTGATCAACTACACCGTCAACAAGCCGGTTTACGAGCAACACAGCAAGACCGTTAACTACACCGTGATGGTTCCTGTTCGCGAAGAAAAGTCGCGTACGGTCAACTACACCGTTTACAACACGGTTCAAGAGCAAAAAGTTCGCACGGAAAACTACAGCGTTGTAGTTCCCGAGCAATACACCAAGACGATCACCG
>JBCCKZ010000171.1:0-9584 GCA_039027135.1 Planctomycetota bacterium | reverse complement strand
CCTCAAGGTCGATCTCGCGCTGGATTTCAATGCCCCTTTGCCTCGCCGATTCAGAGGCGTAGACCATCACGTCACGACCAATGAAGTGCTTCCGAAACATCCCGTCGCCTGTCTGGGCAAACTCGGGAATGGCTTTGTTGAAATAAGCGTAGAACTGATAATATTCCTTTTGCGAAATCTCATCGAACTTGTGGTCATGGCATTGGGCGCATTCCAGCGTTAGGCCCAACCAAACCGCGCCGGTCGTGGCCACGCGATCGTGCAACACATTTGCCCTCACCTCATCCACTTTTGATCCACCGGCAAAATTGGTGGGAACGTTGCGATTGAAACCTGTGGCAATCAGTTGACTTCGCGTCGGATTGGGAAGCAAATCACCGGCAAGCTGCTCGATGGTGAATTGATCGAATGGCATATCTTCGTTCAGTGCATCAATGACCCAATCGCGGTACGGCCACATGGTTCGAAGATCGTCATGCTGGTATCCATTCGAGTCGGCGTAGCGAGCAAGATCGAGCCAGCCAGTGGCCCACTTCTCACCAAAGTGCTTTGATTGAAGCAGCCGATCGACCTGCGCCTCGTAGTTCTCACGCGACGGGTCCGCTTCAAATGCAACCACCTCCTCGAGGGAAGGAGGTAAACCAATCAGATCGAGATAGAGTCGCCGCAGCAAGACGGCTGGTTTGGCTTTCGGAGCGGGCTTGAGTCCAGATCGCTCAATGCGCTCCAGAACAAAGTAATCCAAGTCACTAACGGGCCATGAATTGGCCTGCACGACAGGCTTTTCCGATTGCTTCGGAGGTTGATAAGACCAATGCGTTTCGTAGGGAGCGCCGTCCATGATCCAGGCGCTCAACTTGGAGACTTGGGCTTCAGTCAGCGGATCGCCTTTGGGCGGCATTCGCAAATCGGGATCGTCCGTCGTCACGCGAAAGATCAGCTCACCTTCATTGGGTTCGCCCGGAACGATAACGCCATAATCGATCGCCTCTTCACGATCGTCGAGTCGCAAGTCCGCTTCACGTCCCGCGGCATCCGGGCCGTGACAGTGAAAGCATTTGCCAGAAAGAATAGGGCGAATGTCTCGATTGAAGTCGTACTCGACTGATGTCTGCGCAAGACTATTGCGTGACGCCAGGAACGCCGCGCACAACAGAAGTATCCGCCCGAATAGACTTGAATCTATGACCAATCGCTTTGCTTGATGTTTGCGACCATGCATTCTTGACCACATGGCTTACGCGTCGATCTCCTTGACACGAATGTTTCGCCAACGACTTACAGCTCCCTCGGCCCATTGATTCCAGCCATTCTTTGGGCCGTTGCTATGAACCTCCAGACCGATGTGGCCACGCCTTCCCACACGTTGTTGAATGATCGCAGGATCGTATTCCGGAACATTCGTGTCGGTGGTGTCGAGGGTGCCCATTTCGAGATCATTGATCCATGCGGTTAGCACAGGATTATCGCCAGTACAACGAACACGAAAACGGTTCCATCCATTGACGTTCCATACTTCGCGAAACTGCTCATAGTTGGCAGCATTGGAGACTTTGGCGTGAGGAAAGCTAGATTTACTGACACCTTTTCGCATGTTCTTCACTTTGAAATCCTCTCCGATGTCGCCGTCAACGATCACAGGCGCCGCAAGGTAACTGCCTAAACCATTGGTGAAGAATCCGCCGATACCGCCACCAGGCCGATGGTCGCAAAGCACCTGGAATCCGATTGTTCCCGCTCGGTGCTGCCGCACAAGGACACCGGTGTCGGTGCGCCAGTCCGGATTCATTTCGTATTCGAGTTCGAAATCGCCGAACGTTTCTTCAGTCATCAAATAGGCTCCCAGACGACTGCCGGGAGGATCCTGGCCGCCGACGATCGCCCCGTCGACAACCTTCCAATCTCCCAGATGGTTGTAGGCCTCGCTGTCCTGAGCGCGATGAAAATCGAGAACCTTCTCGATAGCCGCTTCGACGGCTTCAGGCGAGTGGGCTCCATTCAGAGCGGTTTGAAAATATATGCGGGGAACCTTCTTCCATCCGTCCAAGGTTTTTCCATCGAAAAGAGATCTCCACTCTTCACCCGCTTTGGCGTTCGCCAGACTTGCTGAAGTGCAGGCCGCCGCGGCGAGACTGCACTGTATGAACTTTCGTCGGGAATTCATGACGCAGGAATCCTTGAATCAGCGCGACCTCGCTTCTCTTGACACAGCCCAACTGGACCGGGTTTCCACTTATCTATCTGTACCGATGGATGTCAGTCTGTGCGATTCTAAGCATCGTTTGATCAGATCTAACATCCACATGGATATAGTTCACGACAGCTCGAATCCTGCCGCATGTTTCTCCCAAAAGTAGCGGCAAGGAATGGGAAGTGACTTCGGCTGGTGTTAACGAATTGACTCCTCCGGCAAGCCAGATTGAATCCCCTGATCCATCGGCATCTCATCCGGCTTTCCATCCCCATGCAAAGCAATCAATCGATCGAGCTCGGCACGAAGTTCCGCGACGAGAGCAACATGGGCTTCGTTGCTAATCAGATTCTTATCCTCTTCCGGATCGCCCTGTAGGTCGTAGAGCTCAGCCATGTGCCGATCCGGAGAGCCGTCACCGTGCGGATACCGAATGTATTTCCAACGATCCGTTCTCAATGCACGGACATTCGGGGTGTAGGGAAACTGGTGCTCGTAATTGTATTCATAGTAAAAACTGGTTCGCCAATCTGGGTCATCACCTTGAGCAAGACGTTTCCAGCTTTGACCGTGAACTTTCTCAAGCGGTTCAGCACCGCATATATCCAGAATTGTTGGAGCGAAATCAATGGTCGCTGTAATTTGCGGAACGACTTTGCCTTGTTTAGTCAAACCGGGGTAGCGAACGACCAGCGGAATACGAATGGAGGGTTCGTGCCCGGTTCGTTTATCGACCATGCCGTGTTCACCTTCGAGCAAACCATTGTCCGACGTGAAAACCACCAACGTGTTGTCCAGATCACCACGCTCTTCCAGGAACTCGTAAAGACGTCCAACGCTGTCGTCGACCGAAAGGAGCGTTCCCCAATAGGCACGAACCATCTTGGCAAAATCTTTGACAGCCTCCGGGCTTTCGTCAGGAAAGTCCTTTCGCCAATCAAACAGTGGCCCGTAAATTCCGTGCCATGTATCTAGTCGCTTTTTGAACCAGGCCGGCTTATCGTCCAAGTTGAATGCGCTCTTGGGATACTGAATGTTAGCGGAATCAAAAGCGTGCTCGTATTTCTCTTCTGGGAAGTAAAAGCTATGCGGAGCTTTGTGCCCGACCATAATCGCCCAGGGCTTATCGGACTCTCGATCCTTTATCCAATCCATAGCCATGTCAGTCACAACGGTCGTGTAGTAACCTTCAACAACACGCCGATCGTTTCCGTTGAAATTGAACTCAGTGTCAAAGTACTGCCCTTGGCCCTTGTGCGTAACGAAATGATTAAAACCGGGACGGGGCATATCATTCTTCTCGCCCATGTGCCACTTGCCGACATAAGCCGTTTCGTAACCGGACTCCTGAAGTCGCATTGGAAAGCTAACCATGCCATTCGGGTACTCAGTAAAGTTGTTTGAGACACCATGCGTATGGGCGTAGAGTCCGCTCAGGATCGACGCTCGGCTTGGCGAGCAAAGGCTTGTCGTGCAAAAGTGGTTTCTGAACAGCAATCCTTCATCTGCCAGGCGGTCAATGTGCGGAGTTTTCAAATAGGGATGACCCATGCAGCTCAATGCGTCGTATCGCTGATCGTCCGTGAGGATGAAAAGGACATTGGGACGTTGCTCAAGCTCACGGATCTTGATGTTTTTCCAGCGGACAGAAAGCGGCTCGGTTTTCTGACCTACACCATGAACCTGAAAACCAAGGCGGCCGCTCGCAAAGTTTGTGCGGGTATCTTTACCGTCAGAAACAAGCGTGTCGTTGATCCACACCTTGATTGTCTCGCCCTTCGCGAGAACTCGATATTTGTTCCAACCGTCTTTCGCATAGGCCTTGGTAGCGACTTCAGGCTTCGGATCTAGCAGCCATCCACCGACACCTTCGAACCAGACACCAGCGGCATTGCCGTTCGCAGCAATCTCTACCTGCGGTCCAAAGAGAGAATTTCCATCGGCTCTCTTTTTTGCTTTTGCAGTCTCCGCATCAGAAAGACCGGCTGGGATCTCATCTACGCTGGAAGCCGAACGTATCTGTACGCCTGAGTTGAGTTCTCGGTCACATTTCACTTCAAACGTCAGTTCGAAATCGCCGTAGCCATTCGGTGGGCAGAGGAAGGAGTTTGGCGTTCTTGGTTTGGTGGTTCCAACAATGCATCCGTCTTCGACTTTGTAGGTCGCCTCGCCGCCTTTCTGCACCCAGCCTTCGATGTCTACACCATTAAAGAGCGTGACCCATTGCCCGGCGTAAGCATTCACTCCACTTGCAAATAGAGTAGCCGCCAAGGTGATTACCCAGAGTGCGGTCGATATTTTCTTCATTGTCTTTTGCTCTAGTCTGTTACAGCGATGGATGTCTACTTGAAATACTGAAATGGGAGCACTCCACTTCGTTGGATCTCGCAAGATACCAAAAAAGTTGTCCGCACTCCAAAGTCCGTTGAACTTGTGTACTAGAGCATGTTGCCTTGAAGCAGAAAGTGAGCGGGTCGTAACGCGTCAAAATGCGTTTTCCAGCCTTAACAGTGCGAGTTATTCCGCGGCGGGCGCATTAGCACGTTTTGGAGTGACTCTGGTAATATGGCGGTTCAAGTCGACCATCGCGTCGCTAAGTCCCGGTCTCGGCTTTAGGCCATCACCAAATAGCCCCTGCTTAAGCCCTCCGCTTCGATTGAAGGCACCCGTCGAGTCGACGGGATTGCACCAAAAAGCCCCGATGATGTATGGCGTCTCCATTGCGGCTCGGATGTACTTCGCGTAGTGAACTCCGGCGGCCGCGGCATCTTCCTGGAGCTGCCAGCCGCGGATCTTCTTGTCGCCATCCCTAAATCTGATCGCGAAATCACAAATCAGAACTGGCTTTCCCGTGAGATCATGGATCTCCTGATACTTAGCCTTGGGAAACCCAGGTTGAAAAGGCGGCTGAATCGCGATCGCGTCGACCCAAGGCAGCATCTCTTCGAGTGCTTCGGGGACGATGGTGTTGAAGGCGAATCGATCTCCAAAGATGAGATGATCCGGATCGTTCTTCCGGTTGGCCTCGCCCATGACGCGGAAGTACTCTCGAGCGATAACGCGAAGGAAACCAATATCTCTAGCTCTGATGTCTTCGCCCTTCCAGCTCCTTAGATATTCGGCATAGGCCCTATTGCCAGGAGCATCCGGTGGCAGCTGACGGATGAAGTCCACCCAGTTTTTTCCCACAGAGTTCTTCAGTGGCCAGGCGCCCAGATCGGTCCAGAAGTAGCCGATCAAGTTAGGGTTGTTGCGATTCTGGAGACAGGTTTGCTTGACCTGCGTAGCGAGTTTCAGTTGTTCTCGAGAATCAAAGATGTCGATGTAGCGGAAACTCCCTCCGTTGCCGCGATAGGTGGAGATGGGCACGTAATTGCGCCCCTCCATGTAGGGCATGTCACCTTTGAGTTCGTTTGGACATCCGTAGCCATAGGCGTTGAACTGAAGTTCCTTGCAGGCCTTTGATACGGCTTGGTAGTTACCGCTGAGACTCCGATTCGTTGTATGAGTGATCCCGTGAGCAAAGAAAGGGTCGCCATCGGCATCGATCAACCAAGTGCGGCCATCTATCTCGCCAAGCCGGATAGCCGTTTGCTTCTGCGCAATGGCTGTCGGAGACGCAACAATGGCGAAAGCAATCGCTAAGCAGAGCGAGAGTGTCATCCTGACACCGATGTGGGCGTCAACTCTAGAGTTGGAACTTGGCTCCGTTAATTTCGGCTGATTGCCTATGCACAACGTCATTTGAACTCATTCTCCATCCAACGCGAGATCTTCTCATTGGCAGCCCTCATTAGATTCACATTCTCGGTGTCTGGCTGCTCCATCTCGTTAAGTAAGCCATACCTCCGTGCCTTGTTCCGCTGATAGGCACCGCACAGATGGAAACCGATACAGCCTGGATTCTTATGTAAGGCTGCCAGAGTTTCGGCGTACCAATCACCGTTATTGCGAGTGAACTCGCCGGGCTTGGTTTGCCATTTCATCTTCGCAGCATCGGCTAGCAGTACAGGCTTACCAGTCTTTACGTGCCAATCGTGAAGGTTCCTTATCGGATCTCGAAAATCTTGAAATGAAAGCACGTCGACATAAGGCGTCGCTGCATTGATCACTTCCATTGCGATCGGCGCATTGGCTTCATAGCGATCGCCCAGAATCAAATGATGCTTATCGTAGCGTCGAATCGCATCGTGGGTCGTCTTGTAGTACATCTCAGCGAGTTCCCCAAGTTCCTTGCGACCCGCTGCCGTCTTGAGTCGATCCGGATCGAACATGGGGCCCCGCCACTTATTGGCCGGGCGGTCATGGATCCAACAGGGGCAGTCACTGTAGAAATACCCAATTAGGTTCTGATCCTCGCTCAGTTCAGCGCAATGAGAACGCGCGACGTAGTCACACCACTCCTTCCAGTCATCGCTCCGATAGTCAAAGTGCACCGTGTGCTTTTCCCACTGATGTGACTCGGTGAATGGCAGTAGATGGCAATACGGCATTCCCAGCGCCTGATATTCATCGTTCGTGAACGATCGCGAATGTCGCCATTGCCGAACGGTCACCTCCTGTACCCAGCCAACCGAATTGAATCCCCAATCTGTAAGATTAGGAACGACCGACTCCTTGATCCAGCGAATCGTGCTGCCGCCATACTTCTCCTTCCAAATGTGGAGATTCTCTGGATAGCGTAGGCTCGCCGGATCAATGTGATTCAAGCCTATCGTGAAGAATGGCTGGCCGTCAGGTGATATCAACCACCAGTGGGCGTTGCGTTTTCCCAGCGTGAAGAATCCGTCCGATGCGATCTGGGTTGTTTTGACTTCGGATGCACGGGCTGAATTCAGCAAAGCCATTCCGGCCAAGCTCACGGAAAGGCTGCTTCGCAGGAAGCGTCTTCGACCGATGTCGCTCATTATCAGTTCTTGCTCCGCACGAGTACTCTCAACTGATCCACGCCCACTCGAGGGTTTACGTTGACGCTTAAGCCAACCGTTTTCCGGTCTTTAGACACCGTCACCTCGTCTGGAGTCCAACCGCCTCCCCTATCCACATTCGGGTTATCGAATTGAACGCGCGGTTCGAGACCCCGATACTGTTGGCTTGCCACGGGAAAACTCATTCCATTTCGGCCGACAATCGGATCACTGATAGCCAATTGTTCGGCATCACATACTAAGCCAACGATTTCCTGATCGAACTTGATAACACCATGAATGGGAGAAGGTTGCGTCGATCTGAAATGAAGCAGATAGCTGTCGATCTTCGTTCCTGCGGGAATCACCTGGCCTGAATCACCAAAGATGCGATAGTGGCCGGGCGATACCATCGTGACCGGGACCTCACTCTTCAATTGCACACTCTTTTTCTCTGGAATTACCTCAATCCAGGAAGTCACTTGACGCTTTAGGTCGGCTCGCCCAACGGACTCTTTGAGACGAACGTTACCTCGTAGAAAAGTTAGACCGAGATCGCTTCGTTCTTTCACACCGAGAACGCTGCGTCGCGAGCGAAGTGGGATGATTCGCGAACCAATAGAATCGGTAGCATCCACGTTCAGTCTGATGGCTTGACCCTCCTCGACTCGAAAGCTCTCGGTGGTTTTATCGGTCGCACCACTGTCGTTTGCGGCTTGCCGTTCGAAGACTTCAACCAATCCCTCGATCACGTGTACTTCAGTCTGGCGGCCATCCTCGACCCTCATTCCAAATTCGGTTCCGAGATCGACCACTTCCGCTTCATCAGTTGTGATGGTGAAGCCGATCGCCTCCTCGGGGATTCGAGCCACTAGATTGCCAGACGACACATGCATCAAATCCGAGTGCTTTAGCTCAAAAACGGAAGGTCCCTGCAGAGTCACACGTGCACCACGGTTGAATTCCAACTCCACCGTGCCTGCATCGAGCCGAAACTTACCAGCATCAAGCCATGTGCCCGACACCGGGTCAATATCGAGCCAATCCGCATCGACCGATGCAACCAATCTCGCAACGGTGTTTTTGGATGCTGGGTAAGCGTCGGGTGCTGTCGCTCGCCGATCATCGACATTCCATCGCGTGACGGCAAAAAGCAAACCGGCAGCCAAGGCTGCTGCAATCGCTATCGCGTATGGCAAAACTCTCCCTGAGGTTTGGCTTGGCTTCACTTGAGGAATTGACGTGTTTCCAAATGGCTCCGGGTCTTCGCTCCGGATAGCGGCTTCCCGATAGCCGCCCTCCAGTGCAACGCGGAATCGATAGATCTTACGTAGCTGCTCATCGTTAGAGAGTAGCTCGTTGAGGATCTCTACATCTTCGGCCGTCGCCTGTCCGAGCAGATACTGGTCGATTCGTTCTTGCGGGCTCACATCATCTCGGTTCATGGCAGATCCAGCCCAATTTTTTTCTCAACGCACTGCGAAAGCCTCGCACGAAGCCGACCGATGATTTTGTAGAGGGCGTTGGCCGTCTTACTACCCTGCTCAGCGAGCTTTTTCACCTGACCTGCTCCTCGATATGGCGCCAGCACTAACTCACGGCGTTCCGGAGATAGTTCTTTAAGACACTCTGACAACGAGAGCTGGACACGTATCAAGTCCTCTGTCGGAGACTCCGCCTCTTCTTCGCTAGCGATCAACTCGAGAACGTTCTTGTCGAGAACAAGACGATCACGTCTTCGTTTGGCGATTGCGTTGAAGCATTTGTGACGAACGATCACTTTTCCCCAGGGTAGAAACCCGGTCTCGTCCTGAAGCTGTTGGCGGTTTTCCCACATCGTAATGCTGGCGTCCTGAAGCACATCGTCCACACCATTCCAATCGGGCATGATCAACCGCGCATAGTTGCGAAGTGCCAACTCATGCCTCGCGAACAGCCGCACGAAATCCGCTTCGCTGAGGGGCTTGGGATAGTCAAATTGATCGGAATCAGAACCCATATTCTAATAGTTTGCGCCAATTCGGATTCTGCCGTTGATTTTTATCGGTTGGCCTGAGAATCGAGCACAACCCATCGTCTCATAAGCAATCCCGAAACGGTTTGATCTCAAGTAGGTAAGCAAGATCGATTTCCGAAGGAAGATTGAAGCGTTACCATCGTTCAGCGAAGCAGAAAGGTCGGGGATCGTATAGAACAAATTAATGAAGTCACGGCTGAACGCAGATTTCCAGATTGTTTCCAGAACCGCATAAACGACTAACTGAGAATCGAGAGAAGAATGCTTCCTTACGCAAGCTGTTTTTCCGTCGGATGCATGGCTGCGTTCGCAATTTTCTTTTCAATCTCCTCATCTGGCCCCGTAGATGGCGAAGACTGGCCACAATGGAACGGGCCTCGTCGAGATGGAACACTCGATGCGTCAAATCTCTCAGCAAGGATCCCAGAAGGTGGCCTTAGAAAGTTGTGGAGCCGAACGGTTTCCTTTG
>JBCCKZ010000170.1:0-9615 GCA_039027135.1 Planctomycetota bacterium | reverse complement strand
GTTCGGGTTTTATGAACTGAAGATGAAGATCTCGACAATTTTGAATATTAGCCCATAGCAAAGGTTGACGCCAAAGAAGAAGCCTGAAACGCGACTCCAATGCTCAGTATGAAGCTTTCCCTCGTGGAGATGGAATAGATTGGGACGTTCACGCATCGACGACTCACTTCACAAATCACCCCCTAGTACAAATGCGTTTGATTGCAGCCTTCCTCTTCCTTCAACTGGCCTTGCCCGCTTGGTGCGAAGAGCCAATCTCGACTTGGTTCAATGGCACGAAAGACCGGTGGATCGAACAATACAAATGGCTTCACACCCACCCAGAGCTGTCTTTCGAGGAGGCCAACACTGCCAAACGAATGGCGACGGCGTATCGCGATGCCGGATTCGAGGTAACTAAAAACGTGGGTGGACATGGCGTAGTCGCAATGCTTGCCAACGGTGAGGGCCCCACCGTCATGCTTCGATGCGACATGGATGCCTTACCGATACGAGAACAAACGCTACTTCCCTATGCGTCAACCGCAACCGCGAAGGATGAGGCGGGAATCGACACACCAACCATGCATGCGTGCGGCCACGACATCCACATGACCGTGTCGATCGCGACAGCCAACTTCTTATCGACGCATCGCGATCAATGGTCAGGCACGCTGATGTTGATTGCCCAGCCCGCCGAGGAGCGAGGAAGTGGGGCCACCGCCATGCTTGGCGATGGACTGTTCACGCGGTTCCCCAAACCAGACTATGCGCTCGCGTTACACGTAGGATCTGAGGATCAAGCGGGCACTGTCAAGTTGCTCGGAGGCTACACGCAAGCCAATGTCGATAGCGTGGACATCACGATGAAGGGTCGAGGCGGTCATGGATCGAAACCGCATACAACCATCGATCCCATCGTCCAGGCAGCCGATCTCATCATGTCGTTACAGATGATTGTGGCTCGAGAAATCGATCCACAGGCGCCCGCAGTGGTCACCGTGGGCTCGATTCACGGAGGAACCAAACACAACATCATCGGCGACCAGTGCCACCTTCAATTGACCGTTCGCAGCTACTCGAATGACGTTCGCGAACACTTGCTGGAATCGATCAGGCGTCGAGCGAACGCTATCGCCCTTGCGTACAACGCACCTGAACCGGAAGTAACCATAAGTGAGGGCACACCTTCGTTGCGTAATGATGATGCTCTGGTGGATCGTTTGCGTTCCGCATTCGAGTCAGAACTAGGCAAACAGAATGTCGGTCGATCGGAGCCATCCATGGGAGGCGAGGACTTTAGCCAGTATGGGCTCGCTGGCGTGCCGATTTGTCTATATCGCTTGGGGACGATTGATGCAAAGCGACTAAAACGCTTTGAAAGAATGGAACTCCCCCTCCCCTCGCTGCACAGTGCCCTGTATTACCCCGATCCCGAAAAGAGCCTGCTAACCGGTGTGCGAACCATGGCGGCCGGCGCACTAGAACTCATGCCGCCGCGTTCATAACCCACCGTGTCAGCAAGGCAGAAAAACAACAACAATCCAGTCCTTCAACTTTTGTCACAAGCCCAGGGGACAGACACATTGACAGCTCAACTACCCGGGCTCAATGCGTTCGTCAATCAACTCGCTTGAACAACAACAATCGCATCTGGGCAACCTCTTCACCGGGAACATCCAACGCCCGAAGCGAAATACGCTGAGGCCCCGATTCCATTGCGATCGTCCCCAGCATCATCGGCTGCCAATCTTTAACGAGACCTTCGGTACGAGGCGAGCGATCATCGTTTTCGCCAAACAATCGCGTTTCGTTCGCGGTATCAATCTTCGTCTCAATCGTGTTCTCACCGCATTTCAGCTCAATGGTCGCACCGACGTCGATGCGGTCAACGGCGTAGTACATCGAAACTTCAAACTGCCCTCCCTCGACGACATCAGCATTCCAAACGATCTCATCCTTGGTATTCGTCCAGTTCTGCATGAATGTGCAATTTGGATGGCGGCTACTTCGCTTGATATCACCCGTCGGCGTCGCATCGCGAGCTGGCATTTGAGTAAACTCGGCCGAAGGATGCCCCAGTGTCATCGGCCTGGGGTCATCATTCTTGGCAGTCATCGGATTCGTTTCATCACGAAAGTCAGCAATCGCCTTCTGCAGTCGAGCTTGGACCTCGGGATAGACATCTCGAACATCCTGGGTCTCACCGGGGTCATTTGCCAAGTCAAACAGTTGACCGTCGAGCTGTGCTCGAAAACGAGAATCTCGCGCTGAAACCCGTCCATTCCAATGCGACATCAGGATTCGATCTTCAAGCGAATCCGCCGCGTCGCCATCCTCCGACGGAGTCACCGCAGCTCCCGTCCAAGATTCCGCGAAGGAAAGCCCATCAAGCGGTTTGGGCGGTTCTATCGAAACGTTGCAAAGCTCCGCCAACGTCGGAAACAAATCAATTGCGCCGCCGACAGTCTCGATAACTTGCCCCGCTGGAATCAGCCCATCCGCTCTAACAATCAAGGGAGACTTGAGACCTCCCTCGTAAGTCGAACCCTTTTTGCCTCGCATACCTTGATTGAAGCGATTGCCGTTAGGCCCGTTGTCGCTGAAATAGACAACGATGGTTTCACCCATCAAGTTCGATGCTTCAAGGTGATCGATCAGTCGCCCCACGTTGTCGTCGATATTTTCGCACATCGCCAACGCCGCGCGACTGTGCGCATCGGTCTGTGTTGGCGTTTTGTTGGTCGGATCAGCTATCAGAGTCTTATTCTTAAATCGCTTCCAATATTCAAACGGAACCTGCATTGGCGAATGCGGTGTATTGAGCGGAAGGTAGACGAAGAAAGGCTCATCTTGATGCTCTTCGATAAAATCGATCGCATGGTCGGTCAGATCATTCGGTAGAAACCCCTTGCCTTGAACGATCTCACCGTTGTGCTCGAGCATCGGCGAAAAATAGTTTCCCCAATGACCACTACAGAAGCCGTAGTAATCTTCAAAACCTTTTGCATTGGGATGGTAGGGCCACTGCATTCCGCTATGCCACTTTCCATAAGCTGCCGTCGCATATCCAGCATCTTGGAATGCCTGAGCGATGGTCAGTTCGTCAGCATTGAATCTTTCGCCACCGCGTGATGTCGCAAACACGCCCATCCGCGTGTGGTAACGACCAGTGAGAAACTCCGCTCGCGTTGGTGAGCATACTGCGCAAACGTAGAAATGATTCATCCGCAGGCCATCATTGGCCAAGCGATCGATGTGGGGAGTCCTCAAATTGGGATTCCCATTTATCGATAGATCGCTGAAACCCTGATCATCCGTCAAAATGACGACCAGGTTGCGTTGTTGAGAGGTCACCTGCTTCTCTGGCGAAGGCTCCTCATCAGCCTGAAGACTTGAAGCCATCCCCAGATGCAAACAAACCAATAGAAGCACAAAGAAAGGGCTCTTGCTCGGTTCAATCATCGATCGCGTCTGTTCAGAAGCAACGAACCTTGGGGTCGGGCAGAATCCGCGGGCTAGCGTGCTGGAGATGACTGAGAATTGCTTTTGAGTCAAGCGGCGGAGGCGCCGTAATGATTGAGGCTTTGAGGCCATGAGCGATACAGACAATACGAATGCGAGTCACGTAATGATTAAGATGGGGCGTAGAGGATACACCATCGAACCGATGCCGTTGGATTCCCTCCTGCCACTACGATCTCAAACACGGTGCCAAAGTAACCACGATGCATTTATCTCCTCGATTTCACTTTGTTGGCTTGCAAGCGGCGATTTTCTTTGTCGTTGCAGGATTGCAAGTCCCGTTATACGCGGCAAACACGGATTCAGAGTCCCACGTGATCTATAAAGAAGTGGACGACGGCGACGACCTTGAGCTCAAGATTTACCAACCTGCGGACTTCAATCCAGAGAGTGAATCTCGCCCAGCAATCGTTTTCTTTTTTGGTGGTGGCTGGGTTGGTGGGAAGATTGGCCAATTCGAGGATCATTCTCGACGCTTGACTGAGCTCGGCATGGTTGCCGTCGAGGTTCAATACCGAACACTTGGGTCCCATGGTGTTCCGCCGACAACCTGTGTGGCCGATGCCAAATCAGCGATGCGATACGTGAGATCGAATGCAAAATCTCTTGGAATCGATCCCAACCAGATCGCAGCCGGTGGGGGCTCCGCAGGCGGGCACCTGGCGGCGTCCACGTCGCTGGTGGATAAGTTCGATGATCCCGGAGACGACCTATCCGTTTCCTGTCGGCCTCAGGCCCTAGTGCTCTTCAATCCGGTCATTGACAACGGCCCTGATGGCTGGGGCTTCAAAAAGACCAAAGAATTCTGGCAAGAGATCTCACCAGCTCATCGCGTTGATGACGAAGCGGTCCCCACGGTGATATTCTTAGGGACGAACGACAAGCTCATTCCCGTTTCGACCGCACTTAAACATCAATCCAATATGCGTGATCTCGGGCACCGTTGTGTCGTTCACCTCTACAAGGATGCTGGACACGGCTACTTCAACAAAGGCACACCGAAGACTGTGACCATCGAACAAATGATATCCTTCCTGCAAGACGAAGGATTCGTACCCCAGGAAACTTACAACGATGCAACACGTTGATGTTAAGGTTCACGATCATGTCGCAACCATCCAAATGAATGCCCCGGGTGACAAAGTCGTGACTTTGCACCCCGCCATGATCCAAGATCTTCAAACCGCGTTTTCCGATGTGCATCAAGAACGCCGGGTATCCGGAGTCATCTTGATCTCGTCCGCCTCTGATTTCTGTGCTGGGATGGACCTGAAAACGTTTCGGGAAATAGGCGAACTTCCCGAAGACCAAGCGCCGTCGCAGTGGTTCACAGCCTGGAACAGTTTTCGCGATCTACTGGAGACGATACTGCGTTTCCCCAAACCGGTGTACGCAGCCATCGATGGCGCGGCCATCGGCGGCGGTGCGGCACTGGCTCTGGCAGCTGATGCGATGATTGTTAGCGACCGATCCCGCCTTGCCGCGTCAGCGGTCCATCGAGGATTAGTGGGCGGTCCTTCGGCGGTACTACTAGCATTTCGAGCGGGCGCGTCAGTTGCGGCAAGACATACCATGACCGGATCAGCGCTGGATGCAGTCGAGCTTTATCGACTGGGTCTATCACTTCCACCGGTTGCCGCTGACCAGATTTGGGTGACTGCGTCGAAAGAAATCGAAGGAATCGCCCAATCGCCGCATCAGGCAATCACAGCAACAAAGAGACTGATCAATGAGTGCATCGGCGAAGAAGTCTTGACTCAACTTGCTGTTGCTTGTGGTGATAGCGCCACCAGCTCAATGATGGACTTTGCGAAGGAAGGCGTCGCCGCGTTCTTGGACAAACGAGAACCAAGCTACGAATAGCCGTCGCCCCCTGGGAATCTTCTTGCCAGCGATGCGACATCTCAGCTCATCCACCACAGTCGGACAACACGCCAAGATCGTTGAGTAGGGTTCCCGTCTTAGCAGCCACATTGATCAAGGAAACGGCGTATCGCGATGAATCGCTGGCGAATTGGTTGCGAGCTTGTAGTAGTTCTTCTTGAGCATCAAGTAGAAATTCAATTCGAATCTTGTCCGCCTCAAATTGCGCCATCGAAGCTTCCAAGCGATCTCGCGATGCATCAACTTGTTCCATAGAGATTTGCATCGCTAGATAAGCGGACTCCACTTCCGAGTGCGCGTTGGCAATTTGCAGCTCGACCTCCTTCCGCACCTGATCGGTGACCTCACGCTCACGTCGTAATTGAAGCATCGCGTTCCGCACTGCCGCTTTCGCCTGACGACGCCCCGCCGCTACAGCAAATTCCATCCCGAACTCAAACTCTTGATGATCAAGTGAGAACAGATCTTTGTAAGCACTCGCAAAGCGAGACCCACCACCGGTGAGATCATCGCCGAACCCGCGTCCTCGATAGCGTCCAATGGCATCCAGACGCGGAAGCATAAAGTTCTTCGCCGCCAGCAATCGAAGTTCTTGATCTCTCAAACGATGGTCCTGCCGACGAATCTCGGCTCGGTGAATGACGGCACGAGCCATCAACGAGTCATAGTCAAACACGAATTTTGCCATTGGAGGCGAGTCTTCGGGACGCAATAGTTGACCATCTGTAATGGGCATCCCCACCAAGCGACGTAGCTGACGTTCGATGGCGTAGAGTCCGCCCGTGTCTCCGACACCCTGCCCAGATAGAACGGCCTGGATTTGCCTCCGATAGCCGTGATACCGGCTTCGAGCCTGCGCCTCTTCCGCCGCATTGCCGCCACGTAGTCCAGCACGATTCCTTGCTCTAATACTCGTCCACGTATCGCGAGCCAAAGCTTCCGCTTCTTGAAGGCTTTCGTATTGGTCATAACGACGACGCAGACTCCAATAGGTCTCGTAGAGATTCGTTACATACTCGCGAAGCTGTATTTGAAAGTCAGCTTGGCTGATCTTTACATCAAGATTGGCAAGCCACAGACCTCGTGAAAAGTTCAAGCCCGGCTGCGACGATGGCCCTGCAATCAAATTGAAGTTCCGACCGGCACCCTGTAGCAGCGGCTGACGAATACTCGCGGTCCATTGAGTCTCGTAGTAGTTGCGAAACGTGTTCTGGGAGCGATTGTTGTTGTCATAAAGATGATCCGCGTTTAGGGAAAACTGCGTACCAGTTGTTGTCGTGCGTGTGGCTGAAGCTTGAGAAGTCACCAGGTCTTGCACCAATTCTTCGGTCGCTCCGCCGAGGATCTGGTTATTGAAGACTCGATCGTTATTGGCAGTGTTCAGGTTTGCCGCCAACTGAGTATCAAACTGAGCTAATGCTGCTTTGGGACCAAAGAATGGATCCGTCGCCCGAATCGCACGATCATACTGACTGGCCACGGCTTCTGGATTTTGCAATAGCGTTGCGCCCAACGAACGCATCACGACCGGATCCGTTAGAGCAACATCCAACAAATCCTGTTCGGTAATGGGCCGAAAACTCGTTGGATCGAGGTCACCCGCCGCAGGTGATGATCGCTGAACGATCGATGGCAACGGCTCATTTTTCGCAACAAATTCATCCGCGTGATTCCAATTTTCTTCCGGAAACGCAAGCGATTCGGTTTTCGTGACGTCCCAGGGCTCGCTTTTAACACCAGCCCGGAGCTGATTCTTTGGCACATCGCGTTCGGCGAGTTGGTCCTCGAGCCGCCTCTCTAGCCACTGATTGTCAGACGCCTCAGAAGAAACCGGGTCAACATCTTTTCCAGGACGATGACTCGAGAGCGAGAACGCTGAGGGAGGCGACTGATTCGCATGCGACACCACCTCTTGCCGGATCGGCACAGGTGAACGACAGCCGATAGCAAGAATCAAGCAGGGCCATGCCAGCCAGAGGCGAAAACTCCTTTCACACATTCTGGGACAGCCATTGACGTCGTTTTCGGCCCATCCCTCCGTGGATAAACCCTCATCGTTCGGTATCGACCGAAAAAATCAATGGTCATGATGCGAGCCGATTCTGTCGCTACAACCCGAACGAGCTCAGTGAAACTCCAACGATCTCAGTGCAATCCTAAAGAAATAAGACGTTTGTCCGCTGAGCGAATTTGCCCAATAATCTGGGGGAGATTTATACCCATCTGTGAGTTGAAATGGATTCCGCACCATCCCGACCCTTCGTTCATTTGCATTGTCATTCGCACTATTCGCTACTTGATGGTGCTAGCGACATCAGCCGGCTGGTAAACCGAGCAAAAGACCATGGCATGAACGCCCTGGCGTTGACGGACCACGGTAATTTGCACGGCTCGCTCGAATTTTACCGAAAGTGCAAAGACACGGGCATCAATCCGATCATTGGCTACGAGGCCTACATCGCACCAGGGTCTCGTTTTGACAAAGGTGGCGCAGGAAGCAGCAAGGAAGCCAGCTATCACCTGACACTCTTGGCCAAAAATCGCACCGGATTTCGGAATCTGGTGCGACTTGCATCCGCTGCTTCGCTCGAGGGTTTCTATTTCAAACCTCGAATCGACAAAGAGATCCTTGAACGCTACAGCGAAGGCATCGTTTGCCTCTCCGGTTGCGTCAGCAGCGAGTTTTCACGATGTGTCATGAAAGGAATTTCGACGGAGGGCGTTGAAAAACAAGCACGTGAAATCGCGGGATGGTTCCACAACGTTTTCGGTGATCGCTATTTCATCGAGATCATGAATAACGGTCTCGATATCCAACGCATGCAGCTTGAGGGAGCCGTTGACCTTGCTAACCGTATGGGACTTCCCCTGGTTGCAACAAGCGATTGCCACTACGTGGATCAAGGGGATTCGGAAGCCCAAGATATCATGTTGTGCATCAACACCGGGCGATATCGAACGGACACTTCAAGAATGAAGATGGAGAACGACCAGTTCTTTCTTCGAAGTTCTGAACAGATGTACGAGAACTTTCCGGGGCTGGAAGACGCATGCGCACGAAGTCAGGAGATCGCTGATTCCGTTGACATAGATCTTGAGCTTGGAAAGTACTACTTCCCGAATTTCGAGTGCCCTGACAAAAAGGAGCCATTGGACTATCTCCGGGAACTATGCATCAAAGGATTGCTTGAACGCTACGAGGGTGACGACGAACGAATTGTCGACGGCAAGTTGTCCGAAGAGGTCATGGCGCGATTGGATCGCGAGCTAGGCGTCATCGAAAAACTCGGCTATCCAACCTATTTCCTAATCGTGTGGGACTTCGTTCACCACGCTCGTTCCATCGGAATCTCAGCCACCGCTCGGGGCAGTGGTGTGGGTGCTATCGTTTGCTACGCGTTGTACCTGTCGCACGTGTGTCCACTTCGATACGACCTTTTGTTTGAAAGGTTTTTGGACGAGTCGCGAACCGAACCACCAGATATCGACATCGACTTCGAAAAAGAACGCCGTATCGAAGTCATCGACTATGTCAAAGAGAAGTACGGTGCCGAGATGGTTTGCCAGATCGGCACCTTCGGAACTTTGGCAGCGAGGGCGGCCATCAAGGATGTTGGTCGTGCCTTGGGCGTCCCCATCGCTCGTGTCAACCAAATCACGGCGATGGTTCCTGACGAGCTGAAGATCACCATCGAAAAAGCGATTAAGAAAAGCGCTGATCTTGCAAACAGTTATGAAAATGATCCTGAGATCAGAGAGCTGCTTGATCTTGCAATGAAGATTGAGGGCCTGGCAAGAAACGTGGGCACACATGCCGCGGCTGTTGTCATCGCCGACAAACCGCTTCAGGAGTACGTACCGCTGACGCGTGTACCAGGCAAGCAGGACGTCATCACTCAGTGGTCAATGAACGACGTGGAGGCATCCGGTCTCCTCAAGATGGATTTCCTGGGGCTTCGCAACCTAACGATCCTTTCGCGCTCGGTAGCACTTATCAAACAAACCACGGGGAAAGAGCTCGACCTGCAACGCTTGCCACTGGATGACAAAGAGTCTTACGCATTGCTTCAGCGTGGTGAAACCAAGGGCGTGTTTCAGCTGGAGTCCGGCGGAATTCGCGATTTGCTTTGTCGGATGAAGCCTGACCAATTCACCGACATCATTGCGACAGCGGCGCTGTACCGACCGGGGCCGCTGGAAGGAGGCATGGTCGATGACTTCGTCGAC
>JBCCKZ010000169.1:0-9759 GCA_039027135.1 Planctomycetota bacterium | reverse complement strand
TTTGGGAGTGATCCTGTGGAGCAGTTTGCGACACGGTACAAGTCTGGCGTTTCGCGAGATGTCGACTTGGGAGGTCTTACTTTCACTCCTCCCAACGGAACGCAGACCCTTTCGCACACCATCAGTACAGTGGAGCCTGCTAATTCATCGTCTCTGGGAACGCCACCGGCGGATACACCGGTATTTGATCACTTTTTGAATCTACTGTCAGATTTGACTCCCGATGGAGTCAACGTTGCAGCGACGGGGCGTGCGAATGTCCCAGATAATGATTCGTTGCCAAACCAGCGGGTGCTTCATAGTTCAACGCTTGGATACGCGAACCATAGCTATGGAAACCGTTGGATCTACAACGGACTAGCAACTGGATCGGGTGATCGATACGCGGGGACGCCCTACAACAATTTCATGTCGACGATCAATTGGTTCGATCGGCCTTTCGTTTCTCCGCTGGAAATCGCCCATGTGCCACTCGACTCGACGGCTCGCATGGTTGCGAACTACGGAGTGCTGGACCAGGGATCCAATTTCGACGATGGATATGATCCCTATGACGTATCCACGCCGGTGAATTCAACTGTGCCGAACTTCGCCACGGGGGCTAGCGCCGGCCTACCCAGGTACCGACATGGTTTCTCGCACCTTTGGAACTTGCTTGATAGTAATCCCGTTGGAAACGATCTATCGATTGCACCGGCGATTGGCCGCATTCTCGATTACATCGATGTGCCACCGCCCTTCGATCAGGAAGCCGGTTTCATTGCGATCAACAATTCGCCCACTCAGTATCTCAATTTGCTTGCTGCAATTGGACAGGACGCCAACTCAAATACGATCGATGATCAGTTTGAGATAAGCAACTTTGGTGGTCCGTTGAATTACGTGGCGTTTGCGAACGCCGCCGATTCGGTCAGGTTTGATCCGGACACATGGCAAAACACAACGGAGGAACTTTGGGCTCGAAGACTCATTACGGAGTCCCTTAGGCCTCCGAATAATTTCTTGCCGCCTTTGCAGCGGTCTGGACGAATCAATCTCAACACGTTGAGGAGTTATTCCGTCTATGCCGCGTTGATGGCGGGAATTCGAACGGACAGAGGCACGCCGAATGAGATTTTGCCTTATGCCGATCCGACGGTTGCCGGCAAGACAAGCTTGCTTGATAGCCGACGAGGATTCACGGTAGGGGAGACTGCTGGTGCTCCGGCTGACTTGGCCCCCTTGCTTCCACCGCCAGTTCCGGCTGATCGCCAAATCCATTTGCATCAAGATCATGCGACTCAGTTCGCGGGTGCATTTAGACCATCCAGTGTGAGTCACTTGTCTCCATTGGCGAGCGAGCGAGCTGTACTCAATCACCCACTTCAGCGAACACTTCAGCGGCCTGATACGACACTTGCCGGTGCCGCCGTGGCCGGGTTTGCTAACACGACGCTACTCCATCGAGATTTGCCGGCGACGGGTACGCAGATAACGAGTCCCACGGCGATCCATGAGGATTACGCCAGGAGGAGTTCGTTTCACCGTGAGTTGCCAATCAGTCGTCTCTCTAATCTTGTTTCGTTTAATTCGGATACTTACGCGATTTGGGCTACGGTTGGTTTGTTCCAACTGAATCCGGTCAACCGGAATGTCACGCAAGAGTTCGGACTAAGCACCGGTGAGGTTCGGCGATTCAGATCGTTCCATATCATCGATCGGGGGATTCCGGTGAAATATCAACCTGGAGTAGCCAACAACGTCGAGGATGTCATTCTTCTATCGAGGGACTTGCCATGATTCGCGTAAAGAAATACTCGAAATTTCCCGTGAATAGAAAGCATTCGACGGGATTCACTCTCGTCGAGCTCTTGGTTGCGATGACCGTTACGCTACTTCTCATGGCGGCACTTTCTCGTTCGTTTGCAACCATCGGGAAATCAGTTGAAGAGGGCCGAGCTCGCGTCGACCAGGTCAGCAAGCTTCGGGACGTCACATTTCGTTTGCGGACGGATCTGCGATCGATAACAACTGAAGCGGAACCCCCTGTCCCATTGGATAGTAATCGTGGCTACTTCTTCTATTACGAAGGTCCGACGACGGATACGACGTTTTCAAATTTTGGTGCCGCTCCGAAACGCTTTTTAACCAGTGGCGAGGCCATATACCCTTTTGGTGCCGGTCCGGTTGGCGATCCCGATGAGCAGGATAACACGGTTGTCTTCAATCCATTTTTCGCGCCTTTTGGAACCCCTAATTATCGAGAGGCTTCACCTGTCTACCGCGAGTTCTCTCGTTTTGGCGATACGGATGATGTACTCGCCTTTACCGCGGAAGCGCCGCCCGGAGAATTCTTCACGGGCAAAGTGCCCAGGTATCTTATTGATGATTCGGTTGGCACTAGCGCACTGAACTTGACCGTCGCAATGGAGCCGGTGACGATTCAAAGTCGCTACGCCGAAATCATCATGTGGGCTTCGCCGGTGTGGAACGTCGACCCAACGACTCGCACGCTTCAGCTAGCCGAGCACCCGTCGGCGATGCCGTTGTACAAGGATGAAGATCGGAACTTAGTGCCTGACTCGTTTGTGCTTCATCAACGTGTTCTTTTGATTCGTCCTGATCTCAACGTCAACTACGCGGATATTGGATGGACTAGTCCGGTTTCGGCGGCGGTTGGCAATACAGCCAGCATCAATATCGAGGCGCTTCGCACGGTGCCCACCGTGGGTGGTCTGGGAGAGCTGACGTATGACATTGACCGAGTTCCGGCGCCCCTAGCGAGGATTTATCCGATCGGTTTGAACAATGATAATTTTTACGATCCGTCATCGCTCTACACTTCACCCATCGTAACGGCCTACCCGGATTACATATCAAACGGGACGGTCTCAACAACGATGCCTAATAATCAAGAGTTTCTAACAAGCCACTGGTTGGTGGGGATGGCGCCACTACATCAGTTTTACGACATTTCTTTACGTCGTGTGCTGCATCCAAGAACGGGCGAGCCGACGCCGTTTGTGGCGGCAAACTCGCTTGAGGATCTCAACCAACCGCATAATCGGTTTGGTGCCGTTCGATTGCCGGGGCGGTTTTTCGGACGACAGAATTTCACCGCGACTTCGATGCCGTTGCTCGCCACAGGTTGGAACCAAGCCATTCTCAACTGGCAGGGTGTCGAAGATCCACGCGGCGATAACCTGGCGACACGACCTGCCTGGTTTCCCGCTGGACCGAACAGTGGTGTCGTCGGCAATCAGCTAACTTCACGAATGTTCAACGCCGCCAATAATTCGCAGTGTGGCTTGCTCAACGGATGGATGCTGCCCATGTTCGAGTTGGGTGATCCCGCCAATCCAGCTTCGCGTCTAGGCAACCATTGGCATCGAAACTGGATTGCATCGCCAAATGCCGCGGGTTCTGCCGAAGTCCGCTGGGATCGCAGCGGAGAAGATGTTGTTGCGTCAGATGTGCTTGCCTTTGATCTTCGAGGCTTTGATGTCACGGCGCCTATTTTCACGACCGCGGGAGAGGATGGTGCGCCTGGGCGAGCGAACATTGATGATGATTCGATAGGGCCTACTCCCGATGAGACTTTCGTTCAGAACTTTAGCGGTACTCCCATCGGTTTGACGGAACTTGGCGTTCCGGGAAGTGATGATGTGAATGTGGGCGTTGGTGATATCGGCATATTCAATATTTTGAATCTGCGCATCCTTGATCCGACGGACTCAAGCACGTGGCTCGCACCGGCGCAGGTGAACCACATCGCAGCGTTATCTTCGACTGGTGATCACGTTGATTTGGCATACCCCTATCTCGCCGGCGGCCCACTGCTTTTCCGTCAGTCACAGATACCGGCTGTGCCCCCTTTCCCACGCGTTGGGGGAACGGCATACAACGACGCGCCGCAAGTCGCAGCGAATTTCAATTTGTTCCTTGGATCGGCTTTGAGTGGATATCCGTTTCCTCAAGAACAAGATGTGCAGACTCCGGTTATCTCCAACTTTCAAAACGAAACGCCGACGGGCTTGAACGGCTTGAAACGTTCGGGCCGAATCATGCAAAGCTCAGCTCTCAACACGGGTGGAAATTTCTTTTTCCAACCCGCATATGACACCTACACGACATTTTATGAGTCAGACGGCTTTGACCAGTCCTCGACGCCGAACGGTCAGTTGGATCTGATTTCGACGACTCCTCTCGTTGGTGGTCATCTCGTGGGCACGTCCTGGTTGCTAGACGATCCAAATCAAAACGCCCCGTATTACAACACCGCTGTTGGTGGGATTGCACCGGCGATTGCGGCGTACCAGACCGATACGGGCAACACCATCATTGAGCAGCCGGAGACATCGGCTCCTTTTGTCTATGATCTTCCTTCGATAGCGGTTACGATTCGATTGAGCGATTCAGATAATCATACCGCTTCCGAATTAACAATCGTTGAAAGCCTTCAATGAGCTTGGCTTTGAAGGTGGGGGTGCCGGGGCTCGTCGCGATACTTGTCTTGGGACGAGGACAGGCACTGGTGCGTTTTCAAGAATTGAAGACGTTTGTTGTTGGCGATAGCGCGGCGCGTTCAGCTCTCGAAGTGTTCGATGAAAACGCCTTTGTGGTAGTGACGGCTGGGCCCGATGGGAAGCCGGGGAGAGCTGATGTTGATGACGGCGCCAATGGAAAGGTCGATGAACTCATCGAGCTGGGAGCGACTGGATCGGATGATGAGATCGTTGTATTTGGTGGTAATGCTGAGGAGGCGATGAAGGCGTTAACGGTGCCGCATCGTGTGCTCTCCCGGGGAGCATACGTGCCATTGGAAGACACATTCGTTCCCGCAAATGCGAAGTCGCGAAGATGGCTCGCCGCCAAGTTCAATGATGAAACGAAAGTGTCGTTGCTTTCGAACGTCGAGTAGGAAGTACTGCTTTACCAAGTAGGAACTACGAATACGACTCTTGCTCTTAGCGAAGCGTTTTCGGTTTGGTGACCAAGGTCGATTGCTCGCTCAAGACGAACTAAGTCTCCGCGAGCAGCTGTTCGCAGTACCACTGGACCGTCTTTTCGATACCGTCTTCAAGTGCAACCTCGGGCTTCCAACCCAATGACGCCAGGCTGGATGAATCAAGTGCGTATCGAAAGTCATGTCCAAGGCGATCTTCAACGAAGGTAATGTTCTTCGCCGAGGTGCCATCGTGACGATTGCAGTAGCGATCAACGGCTGAGCAAATGCGTTGGACAACCTCCAGGTTGTTTGGACGCTGGCCCGTGCCGATGTTGAACGTCTGTCCCGCTTCCCCGGAACTCATCGAATGTTCAATGATGCAATTGATGGCCGACACGTGATCTTTCACGTGGATCCATTCGCGAACCTGTTGGCCTTCTCCATAGATGGGCAGTGGTTGATTACTCACCGCCGCCGAGATCATCAAAGGGATCAGCTTCTCGCAATGTTGGTGGGTCCCGTAGTTATTGCAACATCTAGTGATCAGCGTTGGGAGACCGTAGGTATTTTCAAAGCTCTGGACAAGGTGATCGGCACCCGCTTTGGAAGCCGAGTAGGGATTCCCGGGCTGAAGTAGGTCCATCTCATTGAACGCAACGTCTTCTCCGGCACTGCCGTAGACTTCATCCGTAGAAATTTGAACAAACCGAAAGTCGGACTGCTGGTGCTTGGACAGGGAATCAAAGTACTCCAGCGAAACGCGAAGCATGCTCAGTGTTCCCAAGAAGTTGGTGTTGGCAAACTCGGTCGCATCCGCGATCGAGCGATCCACGTGGCTTTCGGCAGCGAAGTGCACGACCACATTCGGTTTCCAGGTTTGGAAAGCATCGCGAACATGGCTCGAATCGTTGATATCGACCTGTAGACTTTCGACTTCTCCTTTCTGGCATTGCTTCTCGAGTCGCACCGGATCGGCAGCGTAAGTAAGCTTATCGATGACAAGGGTTGGGTTGGATTCCTTGATGCACTGTTCTACATAGTGTCCACCAATGAATCCGGCACCACCCGTGACTATCACTCTCCGCCTTTCGTTCATGTTGCTGTTTTGATTGGGCGTTTCATTCGATTCATCGCTGTGCCTCTTTTGATTTCATTGGGGCTTGTGATTTGGACATTCTTGCAAAAAGACTTGGGTGCCGCGACGAGGACGGCCACAGCGCTTTGTATGCCATTATCGCTTGTTTGGCTGGGAGTTCTTTGCTTCACGGTTCACAGCTTTCGACACGGCAATATCGTTTCAGCGCTGGGGCTAGCTGCAGTGCTTGTTTTTTTCTCGGCATCGTCGATGCCGATTGTGGGACGGTACGTAACGCCTCTCGCCGAGGAGCTGGATAGGGGTGACTTAGGCAATCCAGGGCTGGATAATCCAGTCAAAGTCGCGTTTGTTTTGGGGGGTAGCGTAGGTCGCAACGTTCTCGGTGAAGTGGAAGGTGGCTCCGATGGAGAACGAGTCATCAGTGCGGCCCAGCTTTGGCACGCGGGCCAAACCGAATTCATTGTTTGCACGGGAAAGAGCCCCTTCGGGCCAGCGGACCCCGCGGAGTTAGGACGCGAGATGTTGATATCTCTCGGTGTGCCCAACGAAAAGATTTTCGAGGTGGAGGGGCGAAACACATCCTCTGAAGCGGCCGAGATCGACAAGTGGCTCAAAAATCCGCCGGCTTCGGTGGGGGCAGTGAGCGACGAGCAAGCCGTTGTCATCACGAGCGCCTATCACATACCTCGCGCTCGTAGGCTTTTGGCCAAACAAGGTCGGCATCTTCAGGAGTTGCCGGTTGCCTTTCGAACTCGAATTGTTGAACCGCTTAAAGCAGAGGATTTCATTCCCAGTGCTGGCTTCATGGTCACGCAGTCGGCCCTCCTCAAGGAGCAGCTCGCAGCGATCGCAGGCCGATAGGGATTGATTAGCAAGTATCAGGAATGGTCGTTTCGAGTCGATAAGATTCTCGACCAGGATTCAAATAACGAGCTTGTCCCTCTCTTTTTTGGGTTTATCTCTCGAGTTGCCGGTCGATCCAGACACCTCGTATTGACCTACACGTAGCGGAAAATCATGGTACACTAGAGTTCACCACTGTTTTTCTGTTCATGCTTTTTTGACCGGAGTGAATGCTGCCATGGCCGCCGATTTGACCCAACGCCAAAGCGATGTTTACGACATGATTCGCGAATTGATCGTCAAACGTGGCTACGGTCCGACGGTTCGCGAGATCGGCGAGCACTTCAACATCAGTAGCCCAAATGGTGTGATGTGTCACCTAAGAGCTTTAGAACGAAAGGGCTTGATCACCCGAAGCCCAAACAAGTCACGTGCCATCGAGCTGACAGAAGACATCAATCGGTCAGCTCATCAAATGCCTATGGTCGGCGTTGTCGCCGCGGGTCCCACGAGCCTCGCGATGGAACAGCGAGAGCAGGTTGACTTCAGCGAGATGCTGCATCGAGAAGATCGGTTTGTTCTCCAGGTGAGTGGAGACTCCATGATCAACGCTCACATCGCTGATGGCGACTTTGTGATCATTCAGAAACAAGAACAAGCGGAAACCGGTCAAATGGTGGTCGCTCAAACAGAGGAAGGTGAAGCCACGTTGAAGTATTGGCACCCTGAGAGAAACCGCATCCGTCTACAACCGGCCAATGATCACATGGATCCAATCTACGTGAAGAATGCCAAGGTGATTGGTGTGGCGGTGGGTGTCGTCCGAGCGAGCCTCTAGTCGATTCGTCCGGTCGTTTATTCGTTTTCCATTCCCACCTTTAACGCCCATCAGCAGTCTCGAAAAGGCGGAACGCACCGACTAAGCGAGAGTCACCGCCTGTAGTCTCGCGGCTGAGAGCATTGGTCGTTGATCGGCATCGTCAGCGAGATCCGAAGTTAGATCGGAAAGGTTGGTGGAGACGACGCACGGAAGAGGAATCGCTTTTTGAGCCGCACTTATTCCTGTGAGTCTTCGGCGTATTGGATGTTGCCACGATCAGCACGAACCTTCCATTTGCGTACCTCGTCCTCGCGTCTTTCAGCCTTATCAAACTCGGCCCGGTAGTACATTGTCGTTCCGGTGATGTCGCGTAGATTCTCAATCGCTAGTACGCGGACGGACATCGTCGGATGATCGAGATAGGAGACAAGGCGTTGGTCAGCGCCCGCTTCCAAGTCTTTGTTGTCGTATCCAATCAGCAGTTCCTCCAGGATTCCAGCGTTCGCCGCGTTCATCTGCGCGATCCCAGCGAAAACCATGGACGCTGCTTTCGGAGATCGATAAATATGTTCGCGAAGCGTCTTGAAGTGTCGTTGCCAATACTGCCGTTGCTGAGGTTGGGAGAACATGCCTTGGGGGCCGAAATAGGCATCACTCTGTCCCATCGAAAGGAGAGTCTCCGCCGCCGCAGCAGCGACTTCGGCCCTTCGAAAAAGTAAGGCTTCGTGTAACGCAATGGCCACCGGTGTTTGACCTCGAATCAACGGCTCAAGAGACTCTCTTATGCTCTTTATTAGTTCAGGATCGAGCTCATCACCTCGTTTTAGGTCATCTTCGTTCGCGACCGGCAGGACTTCCGAGAGCGCTTTGCCTGACGCCGATTTTCCACGGTAGACCAGCTCCAAGCCAGGTTCTAAGGAAAAGGTATCACCTTCATTTTTGACGTCGACTTTGCCTTCTTGATCACGGATGACAATCCGCGGCTGAACGAGCTCTCGATCCATAGGATCGCTGCCTGGTTCTCGAGAATACTCGAGCGATACTTCGACGGCTCCACCTCCTTCATCAAAGACAAGCTCGAACGGATTGGGGCCGAGCTGTAGGGCAAACGTAGACTCCTTTACAGATTTGATCTTTGCCGTGCCGAAGCCAAGGTCAAATCCAATCTCACCAGGGGCCGATTCAACGAATGCGGCACCGGCCGAGCCTTCGATGGTAACCTCCATGAGCGGTTTCGATAAAAGGAGCGAGCCGGAGTGATATGGTGCCACGGCGACCAACGTGTTCACCGGCACGGAGTACTCCGGCTCGGTAAGCTGCCAACCTGCTTCGCCAGCGAGATGGATTAACCAGCCTTCCGAACCGACCTTCGCAACTGGCAATGTGGGTGGAGGAGTCGGCGTTTCAACGAATGGTTTTGCAATATCCGAGGTGTCCGCGGCGACCGAACTTTCCGAGCCGTCTAAAGCGGATTCCATCGGCTTTCCAGATTCACTGGAAGCCACTGAGTCCTCAACAGGAGCGATCGTTGAGGCAGCTTCACTAGGCTTGTCTGATTCCGAGGTCGTGTTGGATTCCTCGGTCGTGGACTTTGCCATCGACTCGGTTGGAGGAGCTGGACTCGTGCTATTTTCCTCTGCATCGGCCGAGGTGGCCTGTCCATCGGCTTCTTGTGACTTGACACGACTGGCTGCAACATCGCTGGTTGTCTGTGGATTGTCTCCGGCCACACTCACTTCCGGTGCTTGAACTTTAACCTCGCTCTTCACCGAAGTATCGTCAGCTACTTCCGAAGGGTCTTGAGCGTCGGTTTGAGGTTCGTTACCCACAGACTGAGATTCTGAGGACTGAATGCTGGTCTGCGATTCCGCGGAGGGTTTGTCTTGGGAATCGGAATCAGCGATCGTCGAATCAGCCCCCCCAAGACTTCGCAGTACTGGTGAAAACACCTGAGCAATCACAAAGAGCAAAACCGCGGCCAAGGCGGCCGTGACCAAGAAGGGCGTTAGCCGCGACGGACGGATCGAGTCTCCATAGATTCGATCCTGGATGGATGATGGGGTTGCACCCGCA
>JBCCKZ010000168.1:0-9781 GCA_039027135.1 Planctomycetota bacterium | reverse complement strand
GTTCGCCAATGGCTGCGTTCGTGATCTGAACCGGAATCCCGTTTGGTAGGCGCGGTTTGAATTCAGGCTTCCCAGATGATTCAACAGGTGTTTCGTTGGTCTTATTGCTCATCATCCGCCAATGGTCTTGTCTCGCGAAAAGCTCCCCATGCCAGTCGCTTATCGTACTCCTTGGACTGACGATATGCAGACGCATCAAAATCCGGATTGGGCTTCGGAAGTCGGGCACCGACTTCCTCAAAGTAGTTCATCATGCTGTTTTGGAGTTGTTCGTGAATCGCTGGGTTCTTCAATGCGACGTTATGAACCTCACCCATGTCATTGGACAAATCGAAGAGCATTGGTACGTCCGGTTGATCATAAAAGTGCAGCAGCTTCCATTGACCTGAGACAACTGCCGAGTGAGGCATGCCCGATCGATAATGTGGATAATGGAAGTAAAGGTCACGATTCAAAAAGTCCTCGCCAGGGTCTTCACCTGCCAGATACCTGGCAAGACTGACTCCGTCGATGTTTTGCAACTGGCTTGGGTCACCACCGGCCCAGTCAACAAATGTCGGTAGAAAATCATAGTTGACGACATTTCCTGAAAAGGTGCTGGCAGCTTCAATGCCAGGGCCTCTTATGATCATCGGTACGCGAATTCCTCCTTGCCATACCCACCATTTCGAAGCGTGGTGAGGCTGACCCAGGCCTGGCATTAGACCCAGTTCTTTGTGCCGATAGCCATTATCTGAAACCAAAATGACATAGGTGTTTTCTTCGATGCCAAGCGTTTCGATGCGATCCAATACCGCACCAATTCGACCATCAAGGTCTTCCGCCATGCCGAGCCAAATAGCTGGATCCTCTTTCAGGCGAACAATGTCCTTGGTTTTGTTGTTCTTGTCGTACCATGCTTTCACCATTGGGTGATTGACATACTTTTCCCGTGTTGCAGGCAAACACTCTCGGCCGGCGTGCATCGCGTAGTGCGAAATCTGGAGAAAGAACGGCGTGCCTGATTTGACTTGTTGATCCATGAAGCCCATGGCCTTCTCGGTCACGCTGAACATCAGCTTTGGGTCGACCAAATCAACCGGAAGTTGCTTTGGCTTTGGATCGCCTTCATTGACGAAGCTGCGAAGCGTGTTGCCTGGATTGTTGTTGGTATCGCCGTCGTGGAGTACGTAACCCTCATTGCCCGGATCACCACGCATGTGCCATTTGCCGATATGAGCACTGACATAGCCAAGTGGTCTGAGAGCTTCAGGGATTGTGACGGCGTCGTCATCGATTTTCATATCGGAGACGCAAGGTACGACAGGAAACCCCCGGTAGCTCTTGCTCTGGTCGTAATACGATTGCCCGCGATCATTCATGTAGACGGTGAAACCGCTGCGTGGAGACGACTGTCCCGTTTGCACGCAGACTCGTGATGGCGAGCACTGTGGGGAAGCGTAGGCGTTTCTGAATTTCATACCCTGCTTCGCCAAGCGTTCGACGTTTGGCATTTGAACGACTGGCATTCTCGAGTTGGCCAGTTCATTGTCCATTGGAACGGGGGACCCGTTCCAAGCCCAATCGTCGATGAAAAACAAGACGATGTTTGGGGTGTCCGCCGCCAGAATTCGTTGTGGAACACAGACGCAGGTCAATGAGATAGTAATGACGCAGGTTGAGACAAAGCGAAGGATGCTCATGGTCGATTGCAGTTCATTTGTGGATCAGTCTTGTTTGTCTTTTGTTTTGCTGTACTCGGTCGGAAGACTCGATACCCAGTCTTTCAATTTAAACGATAAGTCTTTCACAATCCTTGGGTGCAGTTTGGCAATGTTGTTGCTTTCACTCGGGTCGATAGACAGGTCATAGAGCTCGGGAATTCCGCGTTGTTTTCGGGGTAGATGGAGTTTCCAATTGCCTTCACGTATCGCTGGCGTGCTGCCGGTAGAACTGGTCTTCCAGAAGAGGGGCTTCTCGCGAACTCGTCTCTCTCCCAACCAAACATCTGAGATGTCTTCGCCATCGAGGCCGCTGGGCAAATGGTTAACGCCAGCGATGTTGCATAGCGACGGAAGCCAGTCAATGAAGGAGCAAACGTTGTCCGTGTTTACTTGTCCTGCCTTCACCTTGCCTGGCCATCGAATGATGAACGGAACCCGCGTGCCGCCCTCAAACTGTGTGTGCTTTCCGCCGCGAAAAGCGCCGGCGTAGCCAAGCATATTGTTGGAGTATTTGCGTGCACCCTTTTTGCCCAGCATTACCGGGGCAGGGCCGTGGTCGCTGGAGAACACGACGATTGTGTTCTCTCGCAAACCAAGTTCATCGAGCGTTTTCAAAAGTCGATTGACGTTTCGGTCAATCTGGTAGACGTCACCTAAGTATTGACGCATCGACTCGTCGAGATCACCGCCAATTTGCTCGCACTCGTCAAACTTGTGTTGCATCGTGGGAGCAAAATCATCTCGATTGACGATGACATCGCCAAACTGGGCGGCAAGATGATCGGGAGTATTGACGGGGAAGTGTGTCGCATGGCCCCAAACGTTGACATAGAACGGACCATCCTTGTTTTCCCGAATGAAGTCGATCGCGGCTGAGTAAAGGTTGTCGTCGCGTCCAGCCGTTTTGTCGCGGCTCTTCCCAATGGTCTCGATCTCATCAATACCATAGGTCCCGTTTGAGTCTTGGGGGCCAATGTGCCATTTACCGAAATGGCCTGTTGTGTAGCCGCGTTGTTTGAGAAGTTCTGTGACGGTGACGCGATCTCTGAATCCAAAGTCCGCCGCGTATTTTGGGAAACGGGCAGGGAACCGTCCGGTCATCAAACCGGTGCGACTGGGATTGCAGGTCACACCGGTGACATAAAACTGGGTGAACCTTGTTCCCTCTTTGGCAAGCTGGTCGAGTGCGGGTGTCTTCGCGTAAGGATGTCCGTAGCAGCCGATATCGCCGAAGCCCAAATCATCTGCAAACATCAACACGATGTTGGGTGGCTGTTCAGCAAACCCAGGCATTGTGAGAGTCAGCGAACATGTCAGCAAGACAATCGCTGGCAGGAAAACGTCAAGGAATCGATTCATGGTTGACTCAATCGATCGTGTTCTACTCTTGTCATTTCTTCCAACGCGGATCGATATACCTCAGCTATTTCTTGATCGCTTAACGCTATGTCAAAGATCGCGAGTTCGTCGATACGACCGTTCCAAATCGATGAGCCATCCGCATTCGTGCCAAACCAAAGGTTCTCGTGCAGACTAGTCGCGACACCGTCACAGCTGGCCGCGGCAATCAATTCGCCATCTTCATAGAGTCGAAGTTCATCGTCATCGACGGTCACGACGAGATAACGCCAAGTGGAAAACGGAAGGCGACCTTCGCTGACAACTGAGACTTGATTTCCCATACGGTCACGCACGATTGCTCGAGGCTTGCCGTCTTCATTAATCGCTAACGAGAACGTTCCCTCCGTGCTTGCCATATTTGTGGCGATAGAACCCGGCTCGCCTTTTTCATCGAGGTAGACAAACACAGCGAGCGAGAGTTGCCCGGTTTTCAATGGAGGTGGCTCAATCACCTTTCCACCTCGTCCCGATGACTTACCGCCCATTCGCAATGCGCCTCCGGCGAATACTCCGCGAGCATGCGGAGGACGAAGTCCAGGGCCTGTTAGAACCTTGCCTGAATACTGAGGAGGAATCGCCTGCAGCCCCTGGTCACGAATTGCCATTCGATAAACCGCTAGCGGCGACAATTTTCGCAATGAGCGGAAGTATTTTTGTTTTGGTTCGTCGAAGTCACGGATGAACCGATCATGGGCAATTTGAATGTCGACAAGTTTATTGTCACTGTCGTCGATCTTAACAGCTTGTGATGTGCGCAAGTCGATCGAACTTTGCTTCTCGCCGTCGATGGTTGGCTTAGGTTGTACACGAACCAATCCATCGAAGACATGTACTTCGCTGCTGCCTGATTCGACATCGACCGAGAACTCGGTGCCGAAATCAATGACTTCGGCTTCGGGCGTGTCGATTGCAAACCCAATGCCTGCTGGTGGAACACTAGCTGAGAGTCTTCCACGCGTGATTGACATCCGTTTCCCACTAGAAACTTGGAAGCCGGCAGGCGCTTCGACATACACCATGACGCCACCATCAAACTGCAAGTGAAGCAAGCCACTTTGGAGTTCATAGCCTCCAGCGATCAATTCGTCGGCGTCCCATTGCGACTCGTCTTTCGTCAACAATGCATCGATTCTTGCGATGATCTTTGCAACCTTTTCTGACGAGCCATCCTGGATGTCTCCTTTGGGCTGGCTCGCCCATGCCAGTAACAGAGTCGCGGCAATTGCCATTCCAAGCAGCGTTGTCTTGTAGCCCGACCAGACACTAGCGGGCGTGTCCCCAGCTATCACAGTATCTTGAGCGTCCGGTGCGTTTGCATTCGTCGCGTGTCCAAACGCCACACTTTCAACAGACTCTAAGGCGGACGACTGGATACTTCTGCGTCTGAGCGCACTTCGCAGATCAGCGTGCAACTCAGAGCGACGCGCGAAGCGATCAAGATTGCCGGGGATGTTCAGCCATTGCATCAGTTGCTCTTTCTCATCGTCCGAAACCTCGTCGTCGAGAAATCGATCGATGAATTCGTCCTCGACTGTCATCAAGATCCCTCCATATTCAATCGTCGCTCCACGCACTCGGCTAAGGCAGTTCGAGTCCTTGAAAGCAGGACTCGAATCGATCCGGCGGTCGAGTCGAGTGAATCCGCCATCTCGGCTGCCGATTGTTCCTCGACATAGCGTTTATCGATCAGCTTTCGCGACCTTTTCGGTAAGCCGTCCAGGCAGATCTCCAACGCCTCGCGGCGTTGATCACGCCCTTCGGATCTCTGCGAAATCGTTTTGCCCAGGCTTTGAAGCAGTTCGTTTGAGAAGACTAGCTGATTTCGGCCTTGGCTTCGGTAAAAGTCGATGACTCTTGACTTCGCGATCCATAGTGCCCAGCCGACAAAGGGGCGATTCGAATCATACTCGTCAAAGCGTTTTGCCAGTTCCTGGGCAATTTTTTGTACAACGTCCTCGGCATCATGGAATCTTCGAATGGCAGCGAAGACGTAGGCGCTAATTGATGGCTCCGCATTGAGCCAACATCGAGCAAATTCTTCGCGTTTTTGATTCTCATCCATTCGGAAACTGTCCAAGCGAGGTAACGATTAGGAGTCATGCCGACGGCGAGACAACATCGCTAGCAAAAATCCGGAAGAATTGTTGTAATTGCGATAGAACTCTTGCCAATTGAGTGCGGCAAATCCTCAAAGCTACCGATGATCGCTCGTTATTGGACGCTGAGCTTGATGCAATTGCTAGTTTTAGCTAGCGCTGATGCATAGTGATCTTGTCGGTTAGAGCCGGATGAAGAGGTCTTTATTGAGATTGCTTGAGATGCGAGCAACGCAATTGAGTTCCTCTCCATCGTCCGGCCAAATCAAGCCGAGCGGAGACACTTAGAGCCTATCCGATGAACGTTAGCCGAGACTCGCTAGCGTCCGATTGCGTTGAGAACCGCGGGTTAGCGCCCAGTCGGCTGATAGGTGTTCGGATAGGCTGTTGATTTCAGCACCGAAGATCCACTCCGGCATCGCTCGCAGACTTCCGGCTCGGTCGCAGCATGCCTGAGAACATGATTGCCAGGGTAGACCAAGCCGTGGGTTCGGGGGAGGTATGTCTTCGTACTCCGCGGGCGTTTTCCGTGACCAATCGGCATATGCGACCTGCTAGAGATGGATCAAAAAAGTGACACAATCCGGTACTCAGCTGTCATTCTTTTTGCTGGTTACAATCAGTCCTCGGCAGGCAGCTCTCGGCAGGCTGACCAGATAGTTTCGGAAGCGTGATCATGGGGCGTCGAGGAATCTATCGGAATAGCGGATCTCGTACCCGAAAAGGAGATGTCATCTTGAGAGTGATAAGCCCAAGCCTCGTGTTGGTCACAGGTTTGATGATCAGCTTAGCGGCAAGTTCCTTCGCGGACTTCACCCGATTTAGAGGCGCTGATGCGACCGGCGTGGCCGAAGACCATGCGAATCTTCCCGATCGATGGAGTCAGGCAGACAATGTCTTGTGGGCTGCAGACGTGCCTGGACAGGGATGGGGGAGTCCGATCGTTTTGGGTAACCGAGTGTTTGTTACTTCCGTGGTGGCGGACGAAGAGAACATTAAACCCAAGGGAGGACTCTACCTTGGTAAGGGCGTTCGTGATCCGGCCAGAGGGATTCACCATTGGATGGTGTATTGCTTTGACCTGACCAATGGGCGAGAGCTTTGGCGACAAGAGGCGCATGAAGGCCTTCCGGTTGTTCCACGGCATCCCAAGAGTTCTTACGCGGCGGAAACGCCCACGACCGATGGCGAGCGGTTGTTTGTCCTGTTCGGTGATCTGGGACTCTATTGCTACAGCTTGGATGGCGATCTGCTTTGGTCAAATCCGATCGAGCCAAAGAAAACGAATCTCGATTATGGTGCGGCCGCTTCGCCGGTCGTGCACGGTGATCAGGTCTTTGTTGTTTACGACAACAAGGAAGACTCCTGGATTGCTTCATTCGATACCATCACGGGAAAGCAACGCTGGATCACCAAGCGTGACGAAACGATGTCATGGGCAACGCCATTCGTTTGGGAGAACAAAGAACGCACAGAGATCGTTGTACCCGGACAAAGATATAATCGCAGCTACTCTCTCGAGGGTGAAGAGCTCTGGCGTTTCGATGGTGACATGTCCGTTCTGGTGATCCCGTCGCCTTTTGCCGCGCATGGAATGTGCTACATCTCTTCTGGCTACGTAGGCGACTCTCATCGGCCGACTTTCGCAATACGACCGGGCGCCAAAGGCGAAATTGCTACAGGCGATGATTTTGAAAAGAGTGAATTCATCGAGTGGTATCAGCCACAGGCTTCTCCCTACAACACAACACAGGTCGTCTATGGCGACTATTTGTACACGGTGTACGACCAGGGCTTCATGACCTGTCACAACGCGATCACTGGCGAAGAGGTTTATGGCAAACGCAGGTTTTCACCGCAGGGTTCGTTCACCTCATCGCCCTGGGCTTACAACGGGAAAGTTTTTTGCTTGAGCGAAAATGGATTGACTTATGTCATCAAGGCGGGGCCTGATTTTGAAATACTGCGGACCAACGACCTCGATGAATTGTGCATTGCAACGCCGAGTGTTGTTGGAGGCAATTTGCTGATCCGAACCCTGACCAAGGTTTATTGCATTTCCCAAACCGACACCGAGATCCCTTCAGAGCAAAAGCGAGAGCCCGCGATTGTTCAGACGAAATCAGGACCGGTGTCGGGCACTTCGTCTCTTGATGAGTCGATTGAGGCGTTCAAAGGTATCCCCTACGCCGCAGCACCGGTGGGTGATCTTCGTTGGAGGCCGCCTCAACCACCTGAGAAATGGTCGGATGTTCGTAAGTGCGATCAGTTTGGATCCAAATCGATGCAAAAGGGGAAGATGTCGCCGGGCCGTCCTAGCGAGGATTGTTTGTACTTGAATGTCTGGAAGCCTCGTGAAAAGTTGAATGAAAAGCTCCCTGTGATGGTGTGGATTCATGGTGGTGGATTCACTCAGGGATCGGGCCACCAACCGAGTTACGATGGAACCGAATTGGCCAAGCGTGGTGTGATCACCGTGACGATTAACTATCGCTTGGGTGCACTGGGGTTTATGGCTCACCCTGCGTTGTCCGCTGAGTCTCCTCAAGGATCTTCAGGGAACTATGCCATTCTTGATCAAATCGCGGCACTCAAGTGGGTGCGAGACAATATTGAGAACTTCGGCGGAGATCCAGATAGCGTGACGATCTTCGGTGAGTCCGCCGGAGGGACGAGTGTCTATCTATTGACGGCTACGCCATTGTCAAAAGGACTGTTTCATCGAGCGATTCTGCAGAGCCCTTGGCTTGACCCTGTCATTTTTCGCGACTTAAAGAACGAAAGCGAGAATGGCTCGCCCACCGAACTAGATGGAGAGGAACAAGCTCGCAAGTTGCTCGGAGAGGATGCCAATGCAGACGATGTGCTGGTCAAGTTGCGTGCCATCCCAGCGACTGATGTTCTAAACAAGATGAAGCAATTTTGGCCGATCACTACCGACGGTTGGGTTTTTCCCAAGACGCCCTATCGAGTTTATGCTGACGGTGATCAGCACGACATTCCAGTCATTGTTGGAACCAATCGTGATGAAGGAACCATGTTTGCTCCGCAGAAGGCCTTTGGCGGTACGCTCAAGACTTATAGGGAGGCGATGATCGAGCGTCACGGAGCATCCGGTGATCGGGTCGCTGATTTCTATGCTCCGAAAACAGACGACGGTTTATGGAAAGCCGCTGTCCAACACATATCGGATGTTTGGTTTATTCAACCGGCTCGAGAACTAGCTCGCTCAATGGATCGGCAAAGAACCAATGTCTGGATGTACCATTTCACCAAACCGGTTTGGGGATGGATGGGCGCGGCTCATGCCGCTGAAATCAAGTACGTCTTCGGCAATCTGGAAAACCCCAGTCGGGACGACATAGCTCTCTCTGACGCGTTCACGAATTACTGGGTTCAGTTCGCGAAAACTGGGGATCCAAATCTCAAAGGGAAGCCAGCCTGGCCGCCTTACACAACCAACGATGAAATTCATCTGGAGTTGAATGATGAAATCAAGCTTGGCTTAAAGCTTCGATCTAAAGCTTGCGATCTTCTCGATGAAATCCTATCTGAACGGCGACAAGAGAACCCTTTGACGCAAATCGCTAGATAGTTCAGAGCTTTGCACGAGCACTCGTTTTACATAGCACTTTATGAAGTTCAGATATCATTTCGGCGTTATAGTTGGGCCTGTGTTTTCGCTTGTGGCTATCGTTGTCGCCGTTTGCTTCGGTCGATGCGTGCCATTGTCGGCTCAGCAACCGCCGCCAAGATCACTAGAACAAAAGATGCAGCGGTTTCAGATGCAAGCTGATCGGTGGCATCGGGTGAGCGGAATCATGCCAGGAATGCAACCGCTGCTGAAAGCCGGTGAGTTCGATCGCGTTGAGGTATTACTCGACCGAGTCCTGGAGATTCTGGAGACCGGCCAAGACACGCAGGCGTTGGAAAGAATCCGGCAATTTCAAAGGGAAACAAACGAGACCCAGTACATCATTCTGCCCGTTCCAGAGGCTGGGCATTTGCACGGCGGTAACGTTGATGCGTTCGAGGAAGCGATTGAAAGGACCAAACGCCAACTTGGAAGAGTTGCCAGTCTCAAGGATCGCAACTGGGGCTTTCACCTCATCATTCCCGCTTGGCGATTTGATCCAGAACATCTTTTTAACGAAAACGCCAGCCCTAAGACCATTTCTCGCGCGGTGGAAGGTGCGATTGAGGTGGCGATGCGGCACGATGTTGCAGTTCATTTCACGATTGAGAATCTGGAGTGGGGCAATCGATCCGATCTTTGGAACTACAACGATCGCGATCGGCCAGGGTATGACCCTGCTAATCGTCAGAACGTCGAATGGATGGACTGGGAAGGAACACCCCATCCTCATCGATATCGCGATTGGGGCCAGCCCGAACGGATGCCGCCGGTGATCTGCTACAACTCTTCAGCCGTTCGTCGCGAGGTGGCTCGGTTGGCTGAGCAAGTTATCGGACCAGCCATTTCAACTGGCCTAGAAAGACTAGCTAACGCTGACAAACTTCATCTTTTTGCCGGCGTAACCGTTGGTGCTGAGCCAGCGCTGCCCAATTACTCGGTGATTG